>NZ_JBYBKW010000052.1:0-318 GCF_057475285.1 Paenalcaligenes sp. DL 309 | reverse complement strand
TCAAGCGTTGCACCTTTTTATGATTTACCACTTCACCTAAATGACGTAATGCCGCCGTAATACGGCGATAGCCGTAGCGTCCTTTATGACGGTGGTAAAGCGCTTGAATCTTCGCTTTTAAGATTGTGAGCGGGTCCACCACCCGCTGTTTAGCTAAGTGGTAATAAAAGGTACTGCGAGATAACTGTGCAATACCTAGCAGTAAATTTAAACTATGTTTTTGCCTTAATTCAGCCACTACACGCGCTTTTTCTTGGGTAAGCGATTTGCTTTTTTTGCTTGTTCTTTTTTCTGAAGTAAGGCATCGAGCTTTTTTAA
>NZ_JBYBKW010000050.1:0-347 GCF_057475285.1 Paenalcaligenes sp. DL 309 | reverse complement strand
AGATTCAAGCGCTTTACCACCGTCATAAAGGACGCTACGGCTATCGCCGTATTACGGCGGCATTACGTCATTTAGGTGAAGTGGTAAATCATAAAAAGGTGCAACGCTTGATGCAGCAACTCGGCTTAAAGTCGATTGTTCGGGTGAAGAAATACCGCTCGTATCGCGGCCAAGAAGGACGCATTGCGCCCCATTTATTACAGCGTCAATTTGATGCCTCTGGGCCCAATCAAAAATGGGTAACGGATGTGACCGAGTTTAAGGTAGCAGGAGAAAAGCTGTACCTATCCCCGATGATGGATTTATATAATGGGGAAATTGTTGCGCATGAAATGAGTCTCCGCCCC
>NZ_JBYBKW010000049.1:0-352 GCF_057475285.1 Paenalcaligenes sp. DL 309 | reverse complement strand
GGCGCTTACCACGGTGGGATTCATGACTGGGGTGAAGTCGTAACAAGGTAGCCGTAGCGGAAGCTGCGGCTGGATCACCTCCTTTCAGAGCGATGACTCACAAAGCGAAAGCGTCCACACTTATTGGCTGTTTTATACAGACAGTATATGGTAACACCGTGCTCATAGCGCGGTGCAAACCAAATCTGTTCTTTAACAATCTGGAAAAAGCACAACGAAAGTGTATTCATAGTCACCCCTCGAGATGGGGGTGGCATAAAATATACGGGTTGTGATTGCAAATTAACAATTTAAGTTCAAATAGTTCTCAAAACATTAAATGGTGTTTATGCCAAATAAATTTCGGTTTATT
>NZ_JBYBKW010000047.1:0-393 GCF_057475285.1 Paenalcaligenes sp. DL 309 | reverse complement strand
CCACACTGACACCGCGAGCAACAAGGCCTTGGGCACACGCTTTTTTCTCTGCTGTCACCAACCCTTTTTTGCAAATAAATCCTTCATCGCTTGATTCTCTAAGCTGACATCCGCAAACAGGCGTTTGAGCTTGGCATTTTCTTCCTCTAACTCACGCATTCGCTTCATCTCAGACGCTTCCATGCCTCCGTATTTCGATTTCCAGTTGTAGTACGTGGCGCTACTAATACCATGCTGACGGCAAACATCGCTCACCTTCATGCCCGCATCCGCTTCTTTTAACACCGCAATAATTTGCGATTCAGTAAATCGTGATTTCTTCATTATCGTCTCCTACCTAAAGTATCGCAGAAAACTCCAATTATGACTGTCTCAGTTTAGGGGAAGTGGACA
>NZ_JBYBKW010000046.1:0-396 GCF_057475285.1 Paenalcaligenes sp. DL 309 | reverse complement strand
TGTTAAGTAACTTAACAACTCAGTTATCTAGCGTCTCCCGCGTGAAGCTCGGATCGCTACCAAGAAAGAGGCTGCGAAAGTGTTAAGTAGCTTAACAACCTAGCCTTAACTGAAAACACTCAGTCACTCACTAATTCTGTATTGATGGATGTGTTAAGTAACTTAACAACTCTGTGATTTGAGAAAACTGTTAAGTGGCTTACCAAAACCCTGTTCCGCTAATCTGTTAAGTAACTTAACAACTCGGTTATCCAACGTCTCCCGCGTGAAGCTCGAATCGCTACCAAGAAAGAGGCTGCGAAAGTGTTAAGTAGCTTAACAACCTAGCCTTAACTGAAAATACTCAGTCACTCACTAATTCTGTATTGATGGATGTGCTAAGTAACTTAACAACTC
>NZ_JBYBKW010000045.1:0-414 GCF_057475285.1 Paenalcaligenes sp. DL 309 | reverse complement strand
AGCAAGGTGGCACCACTCCTTTTCCATTCCGAACAGGACAGTGAAACGCCTTAGCGCCGATGATAGTGGGCGAACGCCTGTGAAAGTAGGTCATTGTCAAGCTCTTATACCGAAATCCCCGTCGGTGATCCGACGGGGTTTCAATTTTGGTGTGAGTGTAGTAAAATAAAAAAGACCATGTGTCTTTTGAAAGGCTGTTTTATTAGGTTAAGACATCTTTCAAAAAACACTTGACAGTGTTTAGAATGTAATGCATAATTATATTCTTCGCTAAACAAGAAATATGTTTAGTTTTAGCGAAACGCTCTTTAACAATTTAACAGCCAAATAAGTGTGGGCGCTTGGAATGCGTGGGTCGATATCCCTTCACGGGGGTACGCCAACAAGTTAAAATCAAGTGCTCGCATAAAGAAA
>NZ_JBYBKW010000044.1:0-424 GCF_057475285.1 Paenalcaligenes sp. DL 309 | reverse complement strand
ATCTGCGCAATGGGCTCTATTAAACTTGTTAATTGACCCGGTTCAACCCCACTCCCCACTTTCTTTTCATCATTCATCTTTATCCTCACATTTTTTCGTTTATTAATTGTAGGCGACACGAATTTTAATTAATGGGTAAGTTTTGTGGGGATTATGCCCCCCACACTGTCCCCTACAGTACATAATTGGCAACATACGCACTAAAAATAATGTTATAAATCAATGAGTTATAAAATACTAACGAGCTACGAACCAAGGGGTCGTGGGTTCGAATCCTGCCAGCCGCGCCATATATTTAAAAAAGCCTCATCTTCTGAACTGACCCCAAGAAGTTGGACACCCTTCCAACCTTTTGGGGTTTTTCTATGGCTAAATATAGTGCAGAACTTAAGCTATATCTTGTAAAAAGTTATGCGTCAGGGCA
>NZ_JBYBKW010000043.1:0-505 GCF_057475285.1 Paenalcaligenes sp. DL 309 | reverse complement strand
TCTCCGCTTCTAAATATAAAAGCTTTTCCTCAAGCTCTTTAATGCGTTTTTGTTCGGGCGTTCCCGCCGTCCGGTCTTTTTTATTGGGTTGCTTCATCGTTGATTGGCGTCCTTTAGGCTTAGGCTCAAGCGCTCTGATTCCACCTAAATCATACTGCCGACGCCACCGACTGACTACCCCTGAGCCACCTCGAATATTAAAAAAAGCAACCGTTTCATGCGCACTCAACTGATGAGTTTGCTGGTGATTTAACACACGAAGTTTGAAATCTGCATCATAGTGACTATGTTTCTTAGAAAATGCCTCGATCCCATGATACTTAAAGCGTTGGTACCAGTTTAAGAGCATTCGATTTGGTACGCCAAACTCTTCATGTATTTCAGAGAAACCAAGCTGCCCTGACGCATAACTTTTTACAAGATATAGCTTAAGTTCTGCACTATATTTAGCCATAGAAAAACCCCAAAAGGTTGGAAGGGTGTCCAACTTCTTGGGGTCAGTTCA
>NZ_JBYBKW010000042.1:0-514 GCF_057475285.1 Paenalcaligenes sp. DL 309 | reverse complement strand
TGATGGCCTGAAATAGAAATGGAAACGAGCTGGCCCACCATTTCACGACTAAAATCATCCACGATATTTAAGACTCGAAAGCGGCGTCCTGTGGCCAACTGATCTGAAACAAAATCCATCGACCACCGTTGATTTACGGCAGTTGGTCTGTCCATAACAAGGCGAGGCCGCACCAGTTTTTTCCGTTGCTTAGTGCGTACTTGCAAGCCCTGCTCCGTATACAGTCGATACGTTCGCTTTTTATTTACGACCCGTCCTTCGCGCTTAAGCAGGCCATGGAGCAATAAATAGCCATAGCGAGGATAGGCCATTGCCAAATCTTTTAATCGAGTCACTAGCGACTCCTCATCACGTTTTTTAGGTTGATATCGGTATGTCGTTCGAGCTAGCCCAACCAATTTGCATGCGGCACGCTCACTCAGCGTAAATCGCGTCATCACGTACTCCACAACGGCCTTTTTACTGGCGGGCTTTACCACTTTTTTGACACGACATCCTTCAACGCCTCATTTTC
>NZ_JBYBKW010000041.1:0-591 GCF_057475285.1 Paenalcaligenes sp. DL 309 | reverse complement strand
GGCGCTTACCACGGTGGGATTCATGACTGGGGTGAAGTCGTAACAAGGTAGCCGTAGCGGAAGCTGCGGCTGGATCACCTCCTTTCAGAGCGATGACTCACAAAGCGAAAGTGTCCACACTTATTTGGCTGTTAGAAGTAGTTCCATAGTATAAGAATTGGGTCAGTAGCTCAGTCGGTTAGAGCACCGTCTTGATAAGGCGGGGGTCGTTGGTTCGATTCCAACTTGACCCACCAAAACTTGGGGGATTAGCTCAGCTGGGAGAGCACCTGCTTTGCAAGCAGGGGGTCGTCGGTTCGATCCCGTCATCCTCCACCATTACCTTTACTGCTATGGAACACAGACCCGAGAGCCCAACGATAAGCGTAGTAGCTGTTATATGCTATACTACTATTCTTATCGTTGAGTTGATTCTCAATGGTATCTGTTCTTTAACAATCTGGAAAAAGCACAACGAAAGTGTATTCATGGTCACCCCTTGAGATGGGGGTGGCATAAAATATACGGGTTGTGATTGCAAATTAACAATTTAAGTTCAAATAGTTCTCAAAACATTAAATGGTGTTTATGCCAAATAAATTTCGGTTTATT
>NZ_JBYBKW010000040.1:0-619 GCF_057475285.1 Paenalcaligenes sp. DL 309 | reverse complement strand
TGCGCCTTTGCCAAGGCTTTCTCTTGGCGTCTAAAGCGATTGAGCGGAGCGACATACGAGCCATCGCTCAGGGTGGCAAAACGGGCAATTCCCATATCGATACCCACGATGGCGGTCGATGGATGGGTCGGCGTTTCCACCTCGCGCTCGGTCTGAATGGAGACGTACCATTTACCTTGTTTACTGGAAACGGTGACATTTTTTACCACGCCCAACACCTCGCGGCTGTTGCGGTAGCGCATCCAACCTAACTTGGGCAGGAAGATTCGACTATTGTCCTGATCCAATTTGCTGCCTTGCGGGTAGCGGAAACTATCGGACTGGCCTTTCTTTTTGAAGCGTGGAAAACCGGCGCGTTTCTCGAAGAAGTTTTTATAGGCACGCTCTACGTCTTTGAGGGCTTGCTGCAGAGCTTGAGAGTGGGTTTCAGATAGCCAAGGCGTTTCGCTACTTTTACGCCACTCGGTCAGGTGTTTGCACAAATCGGCATAAGACACCTTCTTTTTGCCTTCTGCGTAGCGAGCTTGTTGCAACGCCAAGGCCTTATTGAATACAAAACGACACGACCCAGCGAAACGACGCATTGCGCGCTGTTGCTCGCCGTTTGGCATGAGTTCGT
>NZ_JBYBKW010000039.1:0-662 GCF_057475285.1 Paenalcaligenes sp. DL 309 | reverse complement strand
GCATCCGGCTTATCGCGTGTTAAGCGACGACGCGGTTTAATGCGTAAATTGAGCTCTAGCTCACGGTAAATACGATACACACGCTTGTGATTCCAACGATAGCCTTTCACGTTGCGTAAATACAAAAAGCACAGTCCAAACCCCCAGCGTCGATGTGTTGTGGTCAAACGCAATAGCCAATCCGCAATCTGCGCATTCGCATCGCTGAGTTTAGGGAGGTAATAGTAACTGCTTTCGCTAATCCCCATCACCACACACGCAAAACGAATGCTGATGCCATAACGACTAATCGCTGCTTGCGCCATCTCCTTGCGTTGAGATGGCTTTACAACTTTCCCTCGAGTGCCTCCTGACGGATTTCCGCCTTCAGTCGCTCTTCGGCATACATCTTTTTTAGACGCCTGTTTTCTTCCTCTAAGGCCTTTAAACGCTGCATTAATGAAGCATCCATCCCACCAAATTTGGCTCGCCACTTATAAAAAGTTGCTGTGCTCATGCCGTGTTCACGGCACAGCTCAGGAACCCCCACGCCGTGCTCATTTTGCTTCAGTATCGCTAAAATCTGGTTGTCAGTATATCGTGACTTACGCATAGAAAACTCCTTGGAAATAGGATAACAAATTTTCTACTTATAACTACTGGGGTTTTTCGGGGGGATTACA
>NZ_JBYBKW010000038.1:0-775 GCF_057475285.1 Paenalcaligenes sp. DL 309 | reverse complement strand
TAAGTCGTTCTGGTTATTATCGCCCAGAAAAAGACTGGCGCATAGCGGATGCTGCTGTCATTAATGCGATTAATGACGTATTAAAAAAATCACCTCAAGCTGGTTTCTGGAAGTGTTTTGGTCGATTGCGTTTTCAGAAGTATGGATTTAATCATAAACGGGTGTATCGTGTTTATTGCCGTTTGGGGCTTAATTTAAGGCGCCGCACCAAGCACGTTTTACCCAAACGCACGCCTCAACCCGTAGTCGTGGAGAACAAACCAAATCACCAATGGGCACTGGATTTTATGCACGATACCCTTTACTGCGGTAAACGTTACCGCACGTTAAACGTACTGGATGAAGGCACGCGGGAGTGCTTGGCGATTGAAGTGGACAGCTCGTTATCCGCCGACCGCGTCATCCGTACTTTAGAGCAGTTAAAGGCAGAGCGTGGGCTGCCCCAGCAGATTCGTCTTGATAACGGCCCTGAGTTTATTTCAGTCAAACTAATGGATTGGTGTGAGAAAAATGAAGTAAAAATACAGTATATTCAACCGGGTAAGCCCCAGCAAAATGCTTTTATTGAACGTTTTAATGGCACTTTTCGGCGAGAGTTTTTAAATGCGTACTTGTTTGAGTCATTGCATCAAGTACGAGATATGGCGTGGTTCTGGCGATTGGATTACAACGAAGAGCGCACGCACGAAAGTTTAGGTGATATTCCCCCGTCGGTATACCGACAACAACTGGAAAACTCTAGTTTAGAACTGTGTCAGTAATGGGGAAGTGGACA
>NZ_JBYBKW010000037.1:0-857 GCF_057475285.1 Paenalcaligenes sp. DL 309 | reverse complement strand
AAGAAAGAGGCTGCGAAAGTGTTAAGTAGCTTAACAACCTAGCCTTAACTGAAAATACTCAGTCACTCACTAATTCTGTATTGATGGATGTGCTAAGTAACTTAACAACTCGATTACCGCATGCCTTCTGCGTGAAGCCCCGATAACATCCAAGAGGGAAGCTAGATCAAAAGTGTTAAGTGGCTTAACAAAACCCTGTTCCGCTAATCTGTTAAGTTACTTAACAACTCGATTACCGCATGCCTTCTGCGAGAAGCTCCGATAACACCCAAGATGGAAGGTAGGTTAAAAGTGTTAAGTTACTTAACAACGTCGGACCGCTTCTGCCTGGAAGTATCTACTTATCGCCAAAAGGGAAACTGGAAAAGTGTTAAGTAGCTTAACAACCTAGCCTTAACTGAAAACACTCAGTCACTCACTAATTCTGTATTGATAGATGTGTTAAGTAACTTAACAACTCGATTACCGCATGCCTTCTGCGTGAAGCTCCGATAACATCCAAGATGGAAGCTAGATCAAAAGTGTTAAGTAGCTTAACAACTCTGTGATTTGAAAAAACTGTTAAGTGGCTTAACAAAACCCTGTTCCGCTAATCTGTTAAGTTACTTAACAACTCAGTTATCTAGCGTCTCCCGCGCGAAGCTCGGATCGCTACCAAGAAAAAGACTGCGAAAGTGTTAAGTAGCTTAACAACCTAGCCTTAACTGAAAATACTCAGTCACTCACTAATTCTGTATTGATGGATGTGTTAAGTAACTTAACAACTCAGTTATCTAGCGTCTCCCGCGTGAAGCTCGGATCGCTACCAAGAAAGAGGCTGCGAAAGTGTTAAGTAGCTTAACAACCTAGCCTTAACT
>NZ_JBYBKW010000036.1:0-926 GCF_057475285.1 Paenalcaligenes sp. DL 309 | reverse complement strand
AATGAACTGTTAGACATCATTGGCGTGGAGCCGAGCAGACTGGCGGCTTCGTGCTTCACAAAGTAAATGAACGCAGTCAACTGATCAGCGCGTGAGGCCAAGCAATCCATCCCTTGTCCAAGGTAAGCCTGCTGGGCTTCAAGCAGCACGGGCTGATGTTGGACGGGCAGGCGTTCCATTACCCAGTTGGCAGCTACATCCTTCGGCGCGATCTTGCCGGTTGCTGCGCTGTACCAAATGCGAGACAAGGTAAGCACTACATTCCGCTCGTCGCCTGCCCAATCCGGTTGTGAGTTCCATAGTTTCAAGGTGTCGGCCAGTGCTTTGAATAGATCGCTTTCCGGGACTGGGTTGAAGAAATCTTCCGCGGCCGAACCTGCCAAGGCAAGGCTGTGTTGCCTTGCTTTAGTTAGCAGAATAGCCAGATCAACATCGGTTGTCGCGGGCTCGAAGATGCCCGCAAGAATGTCCTTGCGCTGCCACTCCCCGAATTGCAGTTCCCGTCTGGCTGGATAACGCCAAGGAACAACATCGCCGTACACGACGATGGTAACTTCCAAGGCACGGAGAGCTTCACTTTGGCCGGGAGAAGCGGAAACTTCCAGGAAATCTACGAACAGAGCCTGCCGCACAGTCTCATCGAGCTGTGCAGTCACAGTAACCAGCAAATCAATATCACTGCATGGCTTCAGGCCACCGTCGAGTGCAGAGCCGTACAAATGCACGGCCAGCAACGTCGATCCCAGATGATGCTCGATGACGTTGAGTGCCTGTGATAGCTGTACCGAAATCTCGGCGGGCACTGCGTTGCTCATGATGTCTAACTCCCAATTTGTGTAGGGCTTATTATGCACGCTTAAAAATAATAAAAGCAGACTTGACCTGATAGTTTGGCTGTGAGCAATTATGTGCTTAGTGCATCTAAC
>NZ_JBYBKW010000034.1:0-1101 GCF_057475285.1 Paenalcaligenes sp. DL 309 | reverse complement strand
ACTGGGTTCGTGCCTTCATCCGTTTCCACGGTGTGCGTCACCCGGCAACCTTGGGCAGCAGCGAAGTCGAGGCATTTCTGTCCTGGCTGGCGAACGAGCGCAAGGTTTCGGTCTCCACGCATCGTCAGGCATTGGCGGCCTTGCTGTTCTTCTACGGCAAGGTGCTGTGCACGGATCTGCCCTGGCTTCAGGAGATCGGAAGACCTCGGCCGTCGCGGCGCTTGCCGGTGGTGCTGACCCCGGATGAAGTGGTTCGCATCCTCGGTTTTCTGGAAGGCGAGCATCGTTTGTTCGCCCAGCTTCTGTATGGAACGGGCATGCGGATCAGTGAGGGTTTGCAACTGCGGGTCAAGGATCTGGATTTCGATCACGGCACGATCATCGTGCGGGAGGGCAAGGGCTCCAAGGATCGGGCCTTGATGTTACCCGAGAGCTTGGCACCCAGCCTGCGCGAGCAGCTGTCGCGTGCACGGGCATGGTGGCTGAAGGACCAGGCCGAGGGCCGCAGCGGCGTTGCGCTTCCCGACGCCCTTGAGCGGAAGTATCCGCGCGCCGGGCATTCCTGGCCGTGGTTCTGGGTTTTTGCGCAGCACACGCATTCGACCGATCCACGGAGCGGTGTCGTGCGTCGCCATCACATGTATGACCAGACCTTTCAGCGCGCCTTCAAACGTGCCGTAGAACAAGCAGGCATCACGAAGCCCGCCACACCGCACACCCTCCGCCACTCGTTCGCGACGGCCTTGCTCCGCAGCGGTTACGACATTCGAACCGTGCAGGATCTGCTCGGCCATTCCGACGTCTCTACGACGATGATTTACACGCATGTGCTGAAAGTTGGCGGTGCCGGAGTGCGCTCACCGCTTGATGCGCTGCCGCCCCTCACTAGTGAGAGGTAGGGCAGCGCAAGTCAATCCTGGCGGATTCACTACCCCTGCGCGAAGGCCATCGGTGCCGCATCGAACGGCCGGTTGCGGAAAGTCCTCCCTGCGTCCGCTGATGGCCGGCAGCAGCCCGTCGTTGCCTGATGGATCCAACCCCTCCGCTGCTATAGTGCAGTCGGCTTCTGACGTTCAGTGCAGCCGTCTTCTGAAAACGACA
>NZ_JBYBKW010000031.1:0-2778 GCF_057475285.1 Paenalcaligenes sp. DL 309 | reverse complement strand
GCCTCTTTGGTTCAAAGAGTACTCACTAGACTTTACTTCGTAAAATCGTGATCCGCAAGCGGATTGCAGCGGCCTACGGCCTTGCTAAAAACCACCCCACTGACGCACCCCCTGAGGGGGTTTGTCCGTTCGCCACGTGGCAGGCGGTCGGGGGAAAAGCACCCCCAACCACCAGCCCGAAGCGTTGGGTCACTCCAAGGGCATCAAGTGACTTTCGCGGCATATCCTCGCCCCGATGGGGCTGCGGTATTCCACGGTTCACTTGACCCCCTTTCCGTTCAAACGGCTTTGAGCGTAGGGCAGTGTCAAGGGCGAAAGCGGAAGCCGCATGCGGAGCGCAGGGCGTAGCCCGAGCACCGAACGGGTGAGCATTTCGGGCGTAGCCGTACCCTTGATGCTGACCGTAGCGACCAACGCTTGGTGGTAGGGGGCATGAAGTAGGGCGAAGCCCGCCCGCCATGCACCCCTGCCACGTGGCGAACGTGGGGAGGCAAGCGTAGCGCGCTAGGGGCAACGCCCCTTAGAGCGAGGCCGTAGGCCGCTGCAAGTACAAAGAATTCTCTGAGCGTAGCGAAGGCATTTAATGCTTTGGGGATGCCAAGCGAAGCGCTGGCGGGGCAACGCCCCAAGAGGTGGTCTTATTCGGCTACGAATAAGAACTAAGAAGGGAAATCGCTGTAACCCGCATGAATGCTGAACCCAATTTTCAGAACCTGTACTAGGGTAGCTCAACCTACGTACTACGCAGGCTCAAAAAATAGCTTGATTTTGAGCTGCTGACTATCTAAAATCGAATTCAGTCGATCATTTTAAGGTAAAAATATGAGCCTCACTCGCCACAAAATCAACCCGTTCCTTGATGACATGATTGTCCCAGTCAAAGGCAGACAAGTCCGGCTGTCACGTTTAGGACGCGATGAAAACATACTAGTAAACCAGTCCACGGGGGAGGTTCAAGGAACCCACGTAACCACCTTTAAGCGCGTTGATGGTGAGCAATTTGTAAAGCTATTCACAGCAAATATAGGGTTAACATTCGACCTTTCAGCAGCTGGAATAAAGGCGTTTGGCCTGTTGCTTTGGGTAGTACAAAACCGAGCGTTATCAAAAGATGAAGTGGACTTGGACAGCCTCACCTTAGAAGAATTTCTGGGCGTTCATAAAAACACTACTGAAAAGCCCCTAAAGCTTAGCCTTGCTACCTTTAAGCGCGGTATCAATGAGATGGAAAAGGCTCAAATTGTCGCTAAAACCATGCGCCAAGGCCGTTATTTCATTAACCCTAATTTTGTGTTTAACGGTGACAGAATCGCCTTTACCACCGTAATCGAGCGGAAAAAAAGAACAGCACAAACAGAGCAGGAACTGCTCGAAGAGCAAGGCCAGCAGCGCCTTTTGGAGGATTGAGCCATGATTAAAACCAATGATTGGATGAAGTCAGGCACCAGCAACCACGGTGATGAAACGCGCTACACACTGCATGGCGGCTGGTTTATGAGTTTCACCAAAAGTCTTGGTGAAGTCGCTGTGCGCTCCCCTGACGGCCATTTTGTAAGGCTTGACACAGAAGAGCCAGTAACCACCGTGATGGCCGCTAAACGACTCGCTGCGGACTATGTAAACAAATACTAATCATCGACTGAAGCCGCCACGGTCGCGGCTTTGCTCTCTTTTGGCGTTAAATCGCTCTAAGATTTGCGCTTTTTTGGCTTCCTTGGCCTGCACGTTCTCTTTTTGGTGTTTCATCGCCAAAGCCAACACATCCGCCACTTGCTCTTTAGATAACCCTTTAAAAGGCTCCTGCAAGCGTTCTAAGCGGTTTCTTTGTTCTTTGGCTGTATCTTGTAACTCCTTGGCTCTGCGTCTCTCCTGTGCGCTTACAGCGGCATTAGCGGCCATTGGTTGGTAAGCCTCTTTGACAGCATTGGTTAAACGCTCTGCCACTTGCCCAGGTGATTCAATTTCTTTGGTGAATATTCCCTTTTTCAACACCTTTGGTTCAATCGTTTCAGGGCTTATGGTGACGCCAGAAGCAATGCCCCGTTCAATGGCCGCGTAGTGCTGTTTGATGCTTGTGTGCGTGGCTCTACTGCGTTCTATGCCCCTTTCAAGCCCTAGGTGCTGCACAGCCTTTGCAAAGCTGGTCTGGTCGGCTGTCATCTTTTGCCTATTGCCGATGTAATCTTTTGCTGACAAACGCCCGTCCGCAGTTATCGGAACAACAAACGCGCTTAGGTGTGGGCTGGTTTCATCCCTGTGTATGCTGGCTGTAACGATGTTTTCAGCCCCGTATTTTTTTGCTAACCAATCCTTTGATTGCTCGAAAAAATCCGCTTGTTGAGCTGCTGTAGCCGTTTCCCACCATTCCGGTGATGCCGTCATGACGTATTCCACCGCCAGTACTGCATCTTTGCGCCGTTTGTCTGGCAACAAATCCCGCAGCTTGCCCATTGCCTCGTCAGTCGATTGGGCAGCGTGGTGCTCGTTGTCAGCCGTGCGCGCTTGGTCAGCATTGGGTGTGTTTCGGTCTCGGTAGCAGTGCTGCAACGAGGCCGCCACAGACCCCATGCTGTTGAGCTTTTTCGCTCTCATGATCGCAAAAGCCATTATGCGTTTCTCCATCTGGCAGGTGGTGGCCAGTCGGAAAAAACGCAGTGTCTCCGACGGGCCTCTTTGGTTCAAAGAGTACTCACTAGACTTTACTTCGTAAAATCGTGATCCGCAAGCGGATTGCAGCGGCCTACGGCCTTGCTAAAAACCACCCCACTGACGCACCCC
>NZ_JBYBKW010000030.1:0-2783 GCF_057475285.1 Paenalcaligenes sp. DL 309 | reverse complement strand
CGTCCGCTGATGGCCGGCAGCAGCCCGTCGTTGCCTGATGGATCCAACCCCTCCGCTGCTATAGTGCAGTCGGCTTCTGACGTTCAGTGCAGCCGTCTTCTGAAAACGACATCTGGTGTTCCTCATTCTCTGGTGGCTGCGCGGCCCGGTGCGCTTTCTTCTCGGCTTGGCTTCGTTCGCCAGTCTCATCACCCTACCGATCATGTGGCTTGGGCTGGACTCGGCCAATAAGACCCACATCATGCTATCGGTCGCAGGCGTCGGCCTTGGTGCGTCGGCCCTCATGTGGTTTTATGACGCGCTTCTCATGAGGCTGGCACCAGAACCAATCCTATTCAGCACCTAAACGAAGGCCGGGCCACTCACCCGGCCTTTTTTGTACGCTCATAGGGCAGAACAAACCAACGTTTTATCTATACCGCAACAGGGTATTTAATTCCTATTTAATCTGCGCTAGAATGAGGCATGTTTAACCGAATCTGACGTTTTCCCTGCAAATGCCAAAATACTATGCCTATCTCCGGGTTTCGCGTGACGGCCAAGACCCGGAAAACCAAAAATACGGTTTGCTCGAATACGCGAACGCCAAAGGCTTCGCGCCGCTACAGATCGAGGAAGAAATTGCCAGCAGAGCAAAGGACTGGCGCAAGCGCAAGCTCGGAGCAATCATCGAAAAGGCCGAGCGTGGCGACGTGCTACTGACGCCGGAGATTACGCGCATTGCCGGTTCCGCCCTCGCCGCCTTGGAAATTCTCAAAGCGGCGAGCGAGCGCGGCCTAATCGTCCATGTGACCAAACAGAAGATCATCATGGACGGCAGCCTACAAAGCGACATCATGGCAACCGTGCTTGGCTTGGCTGCACAGATCGAGCGGCATTTCATTCAGGCACGTACCACCGAGGCGCTACAAGTCGCCAGAGAGCGCGGCAAGACGCTCGGGCGACCCAAGGGCAGCAAATCGAGCGCCTTGAAGCTGGACAGCCGTATTGATGAAGTACAGGCATACGTGAACCTTGGCTTGCCGCAAAGTCGCGCAGCCGAGTTGTTAGGCGTCAGCCCTCACACCTTGCGCCTGTTCATCAAACGCCGGAACATCAAACCCACAAACACTAGACCAACCATCACCATGCCGGGGAGGGAACAACATGCCTAAGAACAACAAAGCCCCCGGCCATCGTATCAACGAGATCATCAAGACGAGCCTCGCGCTCGAAATGGAGGATGCCCGCGAAGCTGGCTTAGTCGGCTACATGGCCCGTTGCCTTGTGCAAGCGACCATGCCCCACACCGACCCCAAGACCAGCTACTTTGAGCGCACCAATGGCATCGTCACCTTGTCGATCATGGGCAAGCCGAGCATCGGCCTGCCCTACGGTTCTATGCCGCGCACCTTGCTTGCTTGGATATGCACCGAGGCCGTGCGAACGAAAGACCCCGTGTTGAACCTTGGCCGGTCGCAATCGGAATTTCTACAAAGGCTCGGAATGCACACCGATGGCCGTTACACGGCCACCCTTCGCAATCAGGCGCAACGCCTGTTTTCATCCATGATTTCGCTTGCCGGCGAGCAAGGCAATGACTTCGGCATTGAGAACGTCGTCATTGCCAAGCGCGCTTTTCTATTCTGGAATCCCAAGCGGCCAGAAGATCGGGCGCTATGGGATAGCACCCTCACCCTCACAGGCGATTTCTTCGAGGAAGTCACCCGCTCACCGGTTCCTATCCGAATCGACTACCTGCATGCCTTGCGGCAGTCTCCGCTTGCGATGGACATTTACACGTGGCTGACCTATCGCGTGTTCCTGTTGCGGGCCAAGGGCCGCCCCTTCGTGCAAATCCCTTGGGTCGCCCTGCAAGCGCAATTCGGCTCATCCTATGGCAGCCGCGCACGCAACTCGCCCGAACTGGACGATAAGGCCCGAGAGCGGGCAGAGCGGGCAGCACTCGCCAGCTTCAAATACAACTTCAAAAAGCGCCTACGCGAAGTGTTGATTGTCTATCCCGAGGCAAGCGACTGCATCGAAGATGACGGCGAATGCCTGCGCATCAAATCCACACGCCTGCATGTCACCCGCGCACCCGGCAAGGGCGCTCGCATCGGCCCCCCTCCGACTTGACCAGGCCAACGCTACGCTTGGCTTGGTCAAGCCTTCCCATCCAACAGCCCGCCGTCGAGCGGGCTTTTTTATCCCCGGAAGCCTGTGGATAGAGGGTAGTTATCCACGTGAAACCGCTAATGCCCCGCAAAGCCTTGATTCACGGGGCTTTCCGGCCCGCTCCAAAAACTATCCACGTGAAATCGCTAATCAGGGTACGTGAAATCGCTAATCGGAGTACGTGAAATCGCTAATAAGGTCACGTGAAATCGCTAATCAAAAAGGCACGTGAGAACGCTAATAGCCCTTTCAGATCAACAGCTTGCAAACACCCCTCGCTCCGGCAAGTAGTTACAGCAAGTAGTATGTTCAATTAGCTTTTCAATTATGAATATATATATCAATTATTGGTCGCCCTTGGCTTGTGGACAATGCGCTACGCGCACCGGCTCCGCCCGTGGACAACCGCAAGCGGTTGCCCACCGTCGAGCGCCTTTGCCCACAACCCGGCGGCCGCAACAGATCGTTTTATAAATTTTTTTTTTTGAAAAAGAAAAAGCCCGAAAGGCGGCAACTGAACTGACCCCCAATAGTTGAACGGTTTAATTTACTGGGTAGTTAAGGACTGAATTCGGTATTGCACCGGACTCAGTCCTTTTAGTTTTAGTTTAATCCGTTCGTGATTG
>NZ_JBYBKW010000029.1:0-3041 GCF_057475285.1 Paenalcaligenes sp. DL 309 | reverse complement strand
ATGCCTCGGGCATCCAAGCAGCAAGCGCGTTACGCCGTGGGTCGATGTTTGATGTTATGGAGCAGCAACGATGTTACGCAGCAGGGCAGTCGCCCTAAAACAAAGTTAGGCAGCACAGAGCGACCATTTCATGTCCGCGAGCACCCCCCCCATAACTCTTCGCCTCATGACCGAGCGCGACCTGCCGATGCTCCATGATTGGCTCAACCGGCCGCACATCGTTGAGTGGTGGGGTGGTGACGAAGAGCGACCGACTCTTGATGAAGTGCTGGAACACTACCTGCCCAGAGCGATGGCGGAAGAGTCCGTAACACCGTACATCGCAATGCTGGGCGAGGAACCGATCGGCTATGCTCAGTCGTACGTCGCGCTCGGAAGCGGTGATGGCTGGTGGGAAGATGAAACTGATCCAGGAGTGCGAGGAATAGACCAGTCTCTGGCTGACCCGACACAGTTGAACAAAGGCCTAGGAACAAGGCTTGTCCGCGCTCTCGTTGAACTACTGTTCTCGGACCCCACCGTGACGAAGATTCAGACCGACCCGACTCCGAACAACCATCGAGCCATACGCTGCTATGAGAAGGCAGGATTCGTGCGGGAGAAGATCATCACCACGCCTGACGGGCCGGCGGTTTACATGGTTCAAACACGACAAGCCTTCGAGAGAAAGCGCGGTGTTGCCTAACAACTCATTCAAGCCGACGCCGCTTCGCGGCGCGGCTTAATTCAGGTGTTGGGCGTCAAGGAAAACTTAATGGCAATCCGAATCTTCGCAATACTTTTCTCCACTTTTGTTTTTGGCACGTTCGCGCATGCACAAGAAGGCATGCGCGAACGTTCTGACTGGCGGAAGTTTTTCAGCGAATTTCAAGCCAAAGGCACGATAGTTGTGGCAGACGAACGCCAAACAGATCGTGTCATATTGGTTTTTGATCAGGTGCGGTCAGAGAAACGCTACTCGCCGGCCTCGACATTCAAGATTCCACATACACTTTTTGCACTTGACGCAGGCGCTGCACGTGATGAGTTTCAAGTTTTCCGATGGGACGGCATCAAAAGAAGCTTTGCAGCTCACAACCAAGACCAAGACTTGCGATCAGCAATGCGGAATTCTACTGTCTGGATTTATGAGCTATTTGCAAAAGAGATCGGTGAAGACAAGGCTCGACGCTATTTGAAGCAAATCGACTATGGCAACGCCGATCCTTCGACAAGTAATGGCGATTACTGGATAGATGGCAATCTTGCTATCGCGGCACAAGAACAGATTGCATTTCTCAGGAAGCTCTATCATAACGAGTTGCCCTTTCGGGTAGAACATCAGCGCTTGGTCAAGGACCTCATGATTGTGGAAGCCGGTCGCAACTGGATACTGCGCGCAAAGACGGGCTGGGAAGGCCGCATGGGTTGGTGGGTAGGATGGGTTGAGTGGCCGACTGGCCCCGTATTCTTCGCACTGAATATTGATACGCCAAACAGGATGGATGACCTTTTCAAAAGGGAGGCAATAGTGCGGGCAATCCTTCGCTCTATCGAAGCGTTGCCGCCCAACCCGGCAGTCAACTCGGACGCAGCGCGATAAAGCCGCGCAGCGCCGGTTACTTCTACGTTAGCCCTCAGGAGGAAAAATGAAAATATCTCTTATGGCAGCTGTTTCCGAGAATGGAGTAATTGGCTCTGGATTGGATATACCTTGGCATGTACAAGGCGAGCAGCTCCTATTCAAAGCCATGACTTACAATCAATGGCTTCTAGTTGGTCGTAAAACCTTCGACTCAATGGGTAAACTTCCGAATAGAAAATATGCAGTGGTTACTCGTTCTAAAATTATCTCGAATGACCCTGATGTTGTGTATTTCGCAAGTGTTGAATCGGCATTAGCTTACCTAAACAATGCGACAGCACATATCTTTGTTTCTGGTGGTGGTGAAATATATGAAGCTTTAATCGATCAAGCAGATGTTATCCATCTTTCAGTGATTCACAAGCATATCTCTGGCGATGTGTTTTTTCCTCCAGTTCCACAGGGCTTCAAGCAAACATTTGAGCAAAGTTTCAGTTCAAATATTGATTACACGTACCAAATTTGGGCAAAGGGCTAACAATCTGTTTAAGAGTGATTCGCAACGCGTGGCATTTTTACTATGCGTTGCGTTTAGTGTTTAAGGTGGTATGCGGAGGCTTCGGTATTGCGTTGCTCACACCTTAACAGGGCGTTAGACGGCAAAGTCACAGACCGCGGGATCTCTTATGACCAACTACTTTGATAGCCCCTTCAAAGGCAAGCTGCTTTCTGAGCAAGTGAAGAACCCCAATATCAAAGTTGGGCGGTACAGCTATTACTCTGGCTACTATCATGGGCACTCATTCGATGACTGCGCACGGTATCTGTTTCCGGACCGTGATGACGTTGATAAGTTGATCATCGGTAGTTTCTGCTCTATCGGGAGTGGGGCTTCCTTTATCATGGCTGGCAATCAGGGGCATCGGTACGACTGGGCATCATCTTTCCCGTTCTTTTATATGCAGGAAGAACCTGCATTCTCAAGCGCACTCGATGCCTTCCAAAAAGCAGGTAATACTGTCATTGGCAATGACGTTTGGATCGGCTCTGAGGCAATGGTCATGCCCGGAATCAAGATCGGGCACGGTGCGGTGATAGGCAGCCGCTCGTTGGTGACAAAAGATGTGGAGCCTTACGCTATCGTTGGCGGCAATCCCGCTAAGAAGATTAAGAAACGCTTCACCGATGAGGAAATTTCATTGCTTCTGGAGATGGAGTGGTGGAATTGGTCACTGGAGAAGATCAAAGCGGCAATGCCCATGCTGTGCTCGTCTAATATTGTTGGCCTGCACAAGTATTGGCTCGAGTTTGCCGTCTAACAATTCAATCAAGCCGATGCCGCTTCGCGGCACGGCTTATTTCAGGCGTTAGATGCACTAAGCACATAATTGCTCACAGCCAAACTATCAGGTCAAGTCTGCTTTTATTATTTTTAAGCGTGCATAATAAGCCCTACACAAATTGGGAGTTAGACATC
>NZ_JBYBKW010000028.1:0-3234 GCF_057475285.1 Paenalcaligenes sp. DL 309 | reverse complement strand
TGGGGTACTAGGGATTTTCCGTCCAAAAACGACAAAGTGCTCTGGAGGCCCCGCCATCTGTGGCCTCCAGAGGGGTATTACTTTTCGCTGACGGGTAAATATCCCTCGATTGAGCGCATAAGCTCCTCCAGATCTGGCAATTTTTCGCTCAATTCGAAGTGGTAAACCCCCTTGAGGTTAATGTTGTGCCAGGCCACAGGGGATGCCTGTTTGACGATATCTATTCTCTTGGTATCTCCTTGGAATTCGAAGCTGGTCAATAGCTGGCTGAGTATCCTGGAGTTGAAGTAAACGATGGCATTGGTGACCAGGCGAGCGCACTCATTCCAGAGCTGGATTTCCTCGTCTGAACTGCCCCGGAACTGATCCCCATTAACGCTGCTCACGGCCCGACGCAGTTGGTGATAGGCCTCTCCCCGGTTCAGCGCGCGCTGAACATAATTGCGTAAACTGGCATCATCGATGTAGCACAGTAGATAATTCGCTTTCACCAAGCGGTTGTATTCCGTCAAGGCTTCCAGCAACGGGTGATTGTGCTTGTACCCCGAGAGCTTTCTTACCAAGGTCGCTTGTGTTGTTTTCCGCTGCTTAAGCGATACAGCAATCCGTTGAATGGTATCCCAGTGTTGCGCAATCCGATGTGTGTTGATGGGCTTTTTCAGGCGTAGCTGAATTCTGTTCTCTTTGTCTTCCTTGACATCAAACAGGTCATTGATCACTTTGCCAACCTGGGCATAGCGTGGGGCAAACTGGTATCCGAACAGATCCAGCAACGCGAAATTCACGTGGTTCACCCCATGGGTATCGGTCGAGAGTACATCCGGAATGATGTCTGATGTATTGTTCATCAGCAAATCAAAGATGTAGTGTGATTCATGCTCGTTGGCGCCGATTACCCTGGCATTAATGGCGGCGTGATTGGCGATTAGGCTCATGGCAGAAACGCCTTTTTGTGTGCCAAAGTACTTCGACGAATAACGGGTTTTGAAGGTCTCGCGCCGGGCTTCGAACTTTTGACCATCGGCACTGGCGTGGATCACATCTTCCTGGATGTTGTAGTACCGGAAGATCGGTAGCTTGGCTGTCGCGTTATTGATGTTGTCGTTAGCGGCATTCAATGTTTCCAGGCGAAGATAGTTCGCCTGGATAGTGCTGAGCTGATCATAGGTACGATCAGAGATCTGTGCCATGCCGTAAATGCCTTGATTGGTTGCATTGCCGACCAGAATTGCCAACAGGTCATATTCATGGGAACGGCTTCTGGATTGGGAAACCAGCACATGCGTGAAGCAGTCAATGAAACCGGTGTCACGATCGACCATGCGCAGTACATCCGCAACCCCCGTTGAGGGAATTTGCTGGAAGAAGGGATTGTTGACCAGATGATGCTTGCTGGCCGAAGGCAGGCGCCAGTAGCGTTTACCCTGCGGATTACGCAAGATGATATTCCGGTTGTCTTCCTGTTCAAGATATTCGCCGACTTCGTACAAACGGGTATCCAATTCAATGGCCATCTGCTTGACCAGCTTTTCAGGCTCCTTCGCTAATTTTGTCAACTGGCTCTGTTGAAGCAGCGTATATTTGTTTTTTCGCCAATGTTCCCCGTCGATAAGGTCGGCGTCGAGTGCCCGGTATTTAGTGATTTCAGGCAGAGTCAGCTGGCCATTCAGGCGATCAGGAATCTGTTGATAGAGGAACCACTCATAACGATCGATCAGGATATTCCCGTCACCATCCAGCAGGAATTCGAGAGCTTTTTTGGAAAGCAACCGTGTATCGGCGGTTTGCAATTGGGCCTGGGCGTTGAGTTCGCCTTGTGCTTTTGCCAAGGCGGTCGCTAAGTGCTGGGTGCCGTCGCTGCCTTCGAAGCGCAGACATAGGAACAACTCTCGCAGCAAACCCTTCCGCAGGCTTTCTTTCTCGTCGTAGTACTGCCACATGGCTTCATCGACCGATCGCCGCTGCTCGTTCAGGAAGAGACATACAGATTCCAGATCCCTTTTGGTCAGCAGGCTCAGTGCTTGTTGTCTTACTGTTGCAAATGGTAGTTGCAGATCAATGCTGTCATCAATGAACAGATGCAGTACTTCAGCTGCCTTGCTGACATTTTTAGATGCGTTTTGCCAATCCTTAAACACCGCTTCCTGCGCATACTCCTTTGCTTTCTGTTTGGTCTGTCTGACATGATGCACAAAGCCATCTGCAATACGTTCCAGCGCTTGCTGCCATCGCGTTTGCAGATAGCACAATAAATACAGCCTTTGGTTGCCTATGGTTTGACGTTTCAGTTTGGCACCGTAGTAGTCGACTTTCTCTGACAGGTGTTGCTGATTTTTCTGCGACAGTGATAGCGTGCTCAACAGCAGATCCACTTCCGGCATCCAATGCTGGATGTGGCGATAGACAATCAGTTCTTTCTCCAACTCGGTTCCGGTGAAGTTACGAGCCGATTGTCGCAACTGTCGGAACGGCAACGGACCTTCGCCGTTCACGAGCTCCGCTAGAACTTGCTTAAGATTTCCTGACATTGCACGTTCAAGGCGGTCGGCCATGCGTTCCTGTTCATCTCTCACCACCTGACTGATCATCTTTTGCAGAGTGCTGTAAGCAGGGCTCGCGATCTTCTGCCCCGAACAATATTCAATGGCCGCATCGAAGAGGTGCCTTGGCGCCGTCCAGGCTCTGGCTTGCTGGGATAAGTAGTCGCTCAACGCCACTCCGTAGGCTTTGGCATTCCAGCGCTGGTAGTTGCGGAGCTGGAAAACACGTTGGTAAATCCGTTCGTTCTCTTTTGGTGTGAGATTAAAGGGTCTACAGCCTGGGCCTGGTAAAACGGTTTGATAAACGTATTTTAGGTCTTGCTTGATCTGATGAAAGCCGGGATTCAGCACCACCGGCTTGGCTTTGAAATAGCCCAGCAGTACTACAAACATGTAGCGCTGAGCCCGGTGGCGAACGCTTTTAGCGACCGCCAGCTCCTTATCGTTCAGCGAGAAAAAGAAGCGTTGGTCAGCGGAGGTGAAAGCGGGAGGTCCATACAACTCATCTTGTTCTGCCTCGGACAAGATCTGAACCCGTTCTTCGAATGCCATGGATTTAGCCCAAAAAGACTAAATCTTACTCAAATAGAGCCAAAATAGGGATCTCGAAAAAAGTAATACCCCTCTGGAGGCCACAGATGGCGGGGCCTCCAGAGCACTTTGTCGTTTTTGGACGGAAAATCCCTAGAACCCC
>NZ_JBYBKW010000027.1:0-3266 GCF_057475285.1 Paenalcaligenes sp. DL 309 | reverse complement strand
CACCGCAATAATTTGCGATTCAGTAAATCGTGATTTCTTCATTATCGTCTCCTACCTAAAGTATCGCAGAAAACTCCAATTATGACTGTCTCAGTTTAGGGGAAGTGGACAGTATCAATGGCAGTTAAGCTGGCTCGTAATAATGGGCATATAAAGCAGACACTGTTTTAATTAACAGCTTTGATTTCGTTGGTTTGAGAGCGTAAATTTATTAGGTAATGATTTAAAAATTATAAGCAAACTAGTACGGCTTGAGACTCCTAGACACTTTATATAGTAAAAACACATATAAATAATTAGTAGGTCTTCCAAACTATGGAAATAAGACTTATTGGTTTAAATAGTATAGAGAAAAAGGGTTTTAATGGATAAAGGTCTGAGAGAAAGCCAAACAGTAGCAATGTTGAAAAACGTAGAAGGAGAATTAACGAAGATTGCCGAGTTATTTGCCATATTGACTCAAGCGACATCAGTAGCATTTCCCTTAAAGGGTGAACCTCTGAACGCGCCTAAGGAAAGGGGTGTCTATCTTATAGAGTCACCTGCCGGCGAGGTCTTACACGTGGGTAACACTCGCAGAGGTCGCCATGGTCTTTATCAAAGGCTAGCAAATCACTTGTCTGGGTCCTCGTCCTTTACGAGAAATTACTTAGGAGGTGATGGGGCTTTCTTACGAGGAAAGTGTTCATTTAAATGTGTTGTTGTACCTGATGCGCGTGGCCGAGCCCTGCTAGAGGCTCTGGCAATCGGTAGCTTGTGTCCTAAACATCTAGGTCATGGTTAGTACAGCTAATGAATCAATCGAGATTGCGTCTTAAAAAGTATTGCTGCTCGTTTTTAATTGTAAATAACAAGGAATTAATTTATGAAACTGTATCGTCATTTTACTGCCAATGAAGAAAAAATTGAAGAGTTTCCATTTAAGAGAGAGCTTTCTATGGAGGCTTACCTAATAGAGAATGAAAATGTCTTAGCACTTGATGGCGATACTTTCTCTGACGTTTCTTTTTACGAAGAAGAGGTAACCATTCAAGGTGGTGCTCAAGGTGTGAGTGGTACTGGTCGCATTGATATTTTAGCGACGTACTCAAACGAACACATCGGTGTGATTGAGCTAAAAATGGATACGCTTAATGAAGCTCACCTGGCGCAACTTGAAGGTTACTTAAAAGCAAGAGAAGCAATACTTCAGCAACACCCAAATCTCATCGATAAAAAAGAAACCCCTACTCCTAATTGGGTTGGAGTTTTAGTCGGTTCAGGTATAGATGTCGCTTTAGCTGCAAAGATTAATAATGGTTATACATTTGAAGATATACCCATCGCCGCTCTAGTCGTTAAACGATATAGAGGGGAGCGAGGAAATATTTACGTTACTACGGATGTTATCTTCAATGATGGTTCAAAAACTAAAGATGTCACTAAATATCGTTTTAACGGTGAAGTTTACGGTAAAGGTCGATTGGTACTTGCCGTGATTAAAAAGTATGTTGCCGATAATCTGGATGTTACATTCGCTGAGCTTGAGGCGGCTTTCCCTCAAAGCTTACAAGGTTCACATGGTGTATTTAGAGAAAAGCAGGATGCAATAAACCTAGCTAATGAAAAAAGAAAACGACACTTCATCAAGGAAGAGGAGTGTATTCAATTAAAAGACTTAACCATTGCTGTTAGTAGTCAATGGGGGATCGGTAATATTGGGAGTTTTATTGATAAAGCAAAAGAGCTCTTCTACTCAATAGATGAAGCAAAGTGATTGAGTATTAAGGTAATATGCGATTGCCCATGCTGTTTTTCTGTTAGTGGAATACAAACTCATGGGCATTTACACAATTTTATTTACCGCCTAAGCTTAATCATCAAGTGTCATGCATAAGCCTCCCTTATTTGTAAGTGCGGCTTCCCTATTTTTGAGGTGATATCCAATGGCTGTAAAGCTAGAATTTATTAATTTATTAGTGCCTATCAAAACCATCGAGCAAAAATACCCAGGTGGATGGCAGCAGTGCCTTAAAGATAATAAGGAGTTAATCGGGCACTCCGTCTGGTTTGACGAACATTTATTACGTTGTGGCGCCATGAATGGTATGGATATTTACCTCATGCTCGATGACTGGAAACGGCTTGGTTTTAAAACGCATTTGGGTGGCAAACGTCCTACAAAGTGGATTGATGTCTGTGTAGTTGAAGCCATGTTTGCTGACGAGGGAGTTCCCTGTAGTTGGCTTGTGGTAGACGGTGATACTGCGTATTTAAAAGGGACTGCTAAGGGGGAAGTCATTGATCACTATAGTATCCAATAAAAATGACTGAACGCAGAAAAGCCATTGTTTTTTCAAGAATCAGAATTTTCTTGCCCAACTGGGAGAAAACATCCTCTTAGCGTATAAGCGTCGTAATTACACGCAAACGTTGCTTTCAGAGCGTACCCGGCTTGAGTCGAGTGACAATTCGCAAAATAGAGCAAGGTGACCCAACGGTTTCTATGGGGCATTATGTGGCTGTACTGGGCGTACTTGGCTTAGCCTCTGACCTGACGTTAGTTGCAAAAGATGATGAGATTGGCCGTAAATTGCAAGACATCGCTTTATTACGCTCAACCCAATAAAGCGAGAGCGTTCATGGAAAAGAAAGTACTTGTTTATGCTGACTGGGAAGGACTTCCTGAGCCCACCTTAGTAGGCACGCTACATTCCGTCTTTAGTAAAAACAAAGAGCACTTCAGCTTTGCCTACGATTGTCCACTTCCCCATTACTGACACAGCTCTAAACTAGAGTTTTCCAGTTGTTGTCAGTATACCGACGGGGGAATATCACCTAAACTTTCGTGCGTGCGTTCCTCGGTGTAATCCAATCGTCAGAACCACGCCATATCTCGTACTTAATGTAATGACTCAAACAAGTACGCATTTAAAAAATTTCGCCGAAAAGTACTATTAAAACGTTCAATAAAAGCATTTTGCTGGGGCTTACCTGATTGAATGTACTGTATTTTTACTTCGTGTTTGTCACACCAATTCATGAGGTTGGTGATTTGGCTTGTTTTCCACCGCCAAGGGCTGAGGCGTGCGTTTGGGTAAAACGTGCTTCGTGCGGCTCTTTAAATTAAGCCCCAGACGGCAATAAACGCGGTACACCCGTTTATGATTAAATTGATACTTCTGAAAACGCAATCGACCAAAACACGTCCAGAAACCAGCTTGAGGTGATTTTTTTAATACGTCATTAATCGCATTAATGACAGCAGCATCCGCTATGCGCCAGTC
>NZ_JBYBKW010000025.1:0-3700 GCF_057475285.1 Paenalcaligenes sp. DL 309 | reverse complement strand
GGCACTGTTGCAAAGTTAGCGATGAGGCAGCCTTTTGTCTTATTCAAAGGCCTTACATTTCAAAAACTCTGCTTACCAGGCGCATTTCGCCCAGGGGATCACCATAATAAAATGCTGAGGCCTGGCCTTTGCGTAGTGCACGCATCACCTCAATACCTTTGATGGTGGCGTAAGCCGTCTTCATGGATTTAAATCCCAGCGTGGCGCCGATTATCCGTTTCAGTTTGCCATGATCGCATTCAATCACGTTGTTCCGGTACTTAATCTGTCGGTGTTCAACGTCAGACGGGCACCGGCCTTCGCGTTTGAGCAGAGCAAGCGCGCGACCATAGGCGGGCGCTTTATCCGTGTTGATGAATCGCGGGATCTGCCACTTCTTCACGTTGTTGAGGATTTTACCCAGAAACCGGTATGCAGCTTTGCTGTTACGACGGGAGGAGAGATAAAAATCGACAGTGCGGCCCCGGCTGTCGACGGCCCGGTACAGATACGCCCAGCGGCCATTGACCTTCACGTAGGTTTCATCCATGTGCCACGGGCAAAGATCGGAAGGGTTACGCCAGTACCAGCGCAGCCGTTTTTCCATTTCAGGCGCATAACGCTGAACCCAGCGGTAAATCGTGGAGTGATCGACATTCACTCCGCGTTCAGCCAGCATCTCCTGCAGCTCACGGTAACTGATGCCGTATTTGCAGTACCAGCGTACGGCCCACAGAATGATGTCACGCTGAAAATGCCGGCCTTTGAATGGGTTCATGTGCAGCTCCATCAGCAAAAGGGGATGATAAGTTTATCACCACCGACTATTTGCAACAGTGCCCTCCCAACTGAGCTTTTGCTCCAACGATAAGGCTTTCATTTTGAGTTTCTAAGGCAAATAAACCATACATCAAAGGAGAGGCCGCTGCTCTTTCTAAAGTCTGTTCATATAGTTTATTCCAAACTTTACCCCCTAGTTTTTCATACTCGATGATTAGAGTTTTGAGGCTTTCTTCTCCAAACAAAGTTACATGCCCAGCAAAATCAATCGCTGGGTCATCTATATGGGCTGTTGACCAATCAATAACGCCTGAAACAGCTCCATCCTTTGAAGCTAGTACATGCCCAGCATATAAATCGCCATGTATAAATTGGGTGAAATCTGCCCATAGAACATCATTATCCAACCATTTTCTGTAGCGGGTTTCCAATTGCTCACTTATACCAATTTCAGATTTTACTAACTGCAAATTGTTTGCTATTTCAGGTCTTAAATCTGAAGGTTTCATAATTTTCAAATCATTTTCCCGAACTTCTTTTTCAGGAATACTATGGATTTCAAATAAGGTTTTTGCCAAAGATGTTATGTATTTCGGGCTATCTTTGTCCATATTCCAAATTATTTCATAGGTTTCAGCATCCAAATTTAAAACAGGATTATCTTTAAGTATGGGATAAGCCACTAATTCTGTAGATGAAATTCTCCAATCAGGAACCTCTACAGAAAGATGTTTTTTTACCAATTCTAAAATGCGTTTTTCTTTCTTGATTTGTTCCCTCATGCCATCACGACGAGGAATACGCAGCAACCATTGTTGCCCCTTTGTATCAAGAGCAAAAACGACCTTAAAATCAATGCCCATTTCATTGAAATTCATTTTGTCCGTAAGCAACAAGCCGTGTGCTTCAGCAAGTGATTGAATATCTTGAATTGTCATTTTTAATTTCCTTTAAAGAGTTCAATAATTAATGTTCGGATTAGATTGGCTATCATTAACAATCTCTCTCAAAAGTCTTGATGATTTTGTGGTCTTTGATCTCGTAGATAATGTCAGCAATATTATCGACCAATTGCTTGTCATGAGATACGAAGATAATAGTTCCTGCATAGGACTTCATCATTGTTTCTAATGCGGCAATACTTTTTAGGTCAAGATAGTTTCCTGGTTCATCCATAAGCAAAATATTATATTTTCCTAAAAGCATTTTGGATAAAAGCAGTTTGATGATTTCACCTCCCGATAAGTCGGATAAGTTTTTTTGAATATCATTCGCTCCGATCCCCATTGAAGCCAATACTGCACGAATTTCCGCAACTGTGTACTCGCACTCTTCCTGCATAAAGGAGAGCACAGATTTATGCGTGTTAAATTTATATCCTGTTTGTGTAAAGTAGCCAATTTCAGCTTTTGGAGATATGGTTAATCCATCAGCACGTTCTGATATCATTTTTAACAAGGACGTTTTCCCTGTTCCATTCGATCCAGTTATAGCGACTTTAGCGCCAAGCGGTATTATAAAGTTAGCGTCATCAAAGATAGTACGGCTACCAAATTTTAAGCTCAGACCATCTGCCGTAATCGGGAACTTATTGTGCAGTTCTAGGGCTGAACTTTGACGAAAACGAATAGAACGCAAATGCTCTGGTGCTTGAATATCTTCTAATGCAGCCAAACGCTTTTCCATACTCTTAGCTGCCTGATACAGTTTTCTTTGCTTGGTGCCAGTCATTTTTGCATGCCCAAGTCGTCCAGCACTTTCGGTAGAGTTTTTGGATTTTTCTCCTTTTTTCTTATTGTCTAATCGATTAGCTTGCTGGCGTTTTTCTTGCACAGCAGATTCTAATCGCTCCCGTTCCTTCATCATCAGCTCATATTCTACGGCTTGGTGTTGTCGCTCTTCTTCTTTTTGACGCAAGTAATCCGAGTAACCACCCCAATATTCCGTAATTTTACCGTCTTTTAACTCCCATATCTTGTCTACAACCATATCAAGAAAATATCGGTCATGACTGATAACAAGTAATGCTCCATCAAATGCTTTAAGTTGACCAATAAGTAGATCTATTCCATTGAGATCAAGGTGGCTGGTTGGTTCATCCGCTAGAATGCCATGTACTTGTTGGGAAAATGCGGCAGCAATTTTTGCACGAGTTTCCTCTCCGCCACTCATTGTGTCGTTTTGTACATTGGAAACACCAAGGCGAGATAACATTGCCCGGTCTTCGACCGTTTCTATTTCGATTCCGCCCAGTTGGCTGATATGTGCAAAATCACCAAAACGCTGTAATGTCGCTTCGGCTAAAACAATTTCGCCATTAAGTACTTTGAGTAAACTACTCTTTCCTGCTCCGTTATCACCCACAAGACCAATACGGTCATAAGAGTGAATTTCCAATTCATCAATATCCAAAACATCACGCCCAGCATAATCCAAGCGTATGTTTCTCGCTTTAATAATTAAACTCATTTTTATTTACTCCTGTTTAGCTCTTGAAATTTTTTATGCAGCAAACAGGATTTAGGTGAAAACAAAAGCTAGCATCACAGTGTCCTCCCAAAAAAAAAGCTATTCATCCACAGGGTGGACAAATAGCTAGTCAATTAAGTTATAACTGGAAACTATGCACTAAAAGCATACTTATAAATTAAGCATACTTTTACTTTATATATCCGCATATATTCTTAAAGACACAACAAAAGCCCACCATTATAAAATAGTGTCACTATGCAAATAGTTGTGTCTTAACGAATGCGGATAGAATGCATAAACTTACCTAAAAAATAAAATTCAGTTTTATGATAACTTTACTGTTAAAAGAAGTCTAGACGGCACTGTTGCAAAGTTAGCGATGAGGCAGCCTTTTGTCTTATTCAAAGGCCTTACATTTCAAAAACTCTGCTTACCAGGCGCATTTCGCCCAGGGGATCACCATAATAAA
>NZ_JBYBKW010000024.1:0-3873 GCF_057475285.1 Paenalcaligenes sp. DL 309 | reverse complement strand
ATGCGGCACGCTCACTCAGCGTAAATCGCGTCATCACGTACTCCACAACGGCCTTTTTACTGGCGGGCTTTACCACTTTTTTGACACGACATCCTTCAACGCCTCATTTTCTAGTAGTTTCTCTGCAAGCAGCTTTTTCAACTTAGCGTTTTCAGATTCGAGCTCTCGAAGTCGCTTCGCCTCATTCACTTCCATGCCCGCATACTTACTGCGCCAGTTATAAAACGTACCCGATGAAATACCGAGCTGACGGCATAGGTCGCCAACCTTGGCACCGGCCTCATGCTCTTTGATGGCACGGATAATTTGTTCTTCGCTGTAACGCTTCTTCATGGTGAGATCTCCTTTTGTCCCAGCTTAATGGAAATCTCATCAACCTTATGGCACTGTTTTTGGGGGATAGGTCAGATATACTCCGGCCTCTCGTCTGATTGACTATATTTCAGATGGCGATATTTGGTCATTTAAGTTCAAAGAAACCAAGTGATTCTACGCAGGCATATTGAATAATAAAAAACCAAATGATGTACGAGCCTTTTTTACCCAATTAATTATTGAAGAGAATGCAGAGTTAATCCAGTCTATTGTTTCCGAAAGTCAGGCCCTACATAAGCAGTTTATGACTGAAGTCATGGAGCAGGTTCCGGCAGCAATACCAATTGAGTTGCTAGGTATTAAAGGGCACTTCATTAAAGTAGAGAGAAGATATCACTCCCACTCCTAGCTCTAGATACAGCTATTGCCATCAAGCATGGTGCGTAATCATATGCGTGTTACTGTCATTGGCCAGAAATCCACTCTCATCTAACGACAATATATACTTACACTAGAATTAACCCTTGAAACTGAAAGTATTTATTTAAGGAAAGGTATTTCTAGCTATGATAGATGTATCAGTAAGTAAGTGGCGCTAAATTAGCGAGTTTTAAAGAAAACAGCTTATACGAGTGAGGTGAGGCTATGGAAAAAAAACAATTAGAAAAACGCTTAAATGCTTACCACCAAGAGCTTAATGATTTAAAGGCAGCACTAGATGCCCACGCCATTGTGGCTATAACGGATGCGAAAGGAACAATCATTGATTGTAATGAGAAGTTCTGTGAGATCTCGCAATACTCACGGGATGAGCTGATCGGACAAAATCATCGTCTAATCAATTCAGGCTATCATCCTAACGCTTTTTTTGAGGAATTGTGGTTGACGATTTCCTCAGGCAACGTCTGGAATGGAGAGGTATGTAACCGAGCTAAAGATGGCTCGCTTTACTGGGTTCACACGACCATTACTCCTTTCAAAGATAGGAGCGGTAAGCCGATAAAGTACATTGCTATCCGTGCCGATATTACAGAGCGTAAGCTGGCAGAACAACGTTTATACCACTTGGCTTGGCATGATGATTTAACGGGATTACCTAATCGCGCCTATTTTTATGATGCATTACAACGGACGATAGATGACATACAAATCACCGACCAATATACCGCCCTTATTTTATTAGATCTAGATAACTTTAAAGATATTAATGACAGGATGGGGCATGCAACAGGGGACAATGTATTACGTAAAGTGGCCAAACAACTAAGTTGTCTAATTAGAGGCCAAGACATAGCGGCTCGTCTGGGAGGAGACGAGTTTGTTATTTTGTTTACGAACCTAGGGCAAATTAGTGATAGAGCGAAGGAGAGGACAAAGCGACTCGCTGAGGAAATACGTAAATCGTTAGAAATGCGATTTACATTAGATGGCTTTCAAGCGCACAGTACGGCTAGTATGGGGTTAGTTTTATTTAATAAAGTCGAAAAAAGTAAATCCATCCTACTAAGTCGTGCTGATATGGCGCTTTATAAAGCGAAAGAGTTAGGGCGTAACCGTGTTTATACATTTAACTCACAGCTAGAAGAGGTGATTATTGAGCGTAATGCGCTACTTCAGGATTTAGAGTACGTTTTAGAGCGTAATGAGTTGACGCTGCGTTATCAATGCATTGTAGATCGACAACGTACCATAAAAGGGTTTGATGCCGATGTTTACTGGAGCCATCCAATTAAGGGAAAACTGCTACCTACTGTCTTTTTAGGGTTAGCTGAGGAAAACAACTTAGATATTCCGATTTTCCAGTGGAAGCTTAAAACGATTTGCAAGCAACTGTCAGAGTGGAGCCAGCTGACTAGTCTGGCTCACTTAACCATAGCGATAGATATCAACGTACGACAGTTGCAAAATGACGCACTCATTGTATCGGTGAGAAATATCGTAGAGCAAACAGGAGTAAATCCCTCTTTAATTTGTCTAAAACTAAGCGAGTCTGTGTATCTCTCAGATATTGAGTTGAATATTCGTAAGATTCAAGAGTTACGGGCGTTAGGAGTTTCATTTTCGTTGGAGGGTTCAGGTACAGAGTTTTCTTCTGTTCAACATATTGAGCGATTACCCCTTGATATATTGCGAGCTCAAAATCGATCTGATCATGTGGGTGATCGCGTAGTTGCCGTCGCTATTAGCGCCTTAGCGCACACATTAAACCTGCAAGCTATCGTGAGCGGAATAGAATTAGATTGGCAGTTTGATTATTTCTTAACACATGGAACTGATTTATTTCAAGGTGATTTATTTTATAAGTCTTTATCAGCGAAGGAAGTGAAAAATCTGTTTTTAAACAAAAATAAGTATATTTTCTAAGTATTATTACTTATTTTTCGGCACCTTGTTAACCTGGCTGAATGATACTATATGTAATGTGTTGTATCTTTGTAGTGGTCAAGTAAAACTGGCCACCAGTTTATAGTTATTCCAGTAATTTGCTTCAGCTTGATTAGGGCTCATGCCGCCATTGTGCCGATGCGGTCTTAACTGACTGTAATAACCGATTAAATATTTCACTATATGCTGCTTAGCTTGAGTCAATGAGTGGTAGCCATACGTTGGCACCCATTCAACCTTTAAACTTCTAAAAAAACGCTCCATAGGTGCATTATCCCAGCAGTTGCCTCGCCGACTCATGCTCGGTTTAATTTGACAATGCCAGAGTGTTTGCCCAAACCTACGGCTTGTATAGTGGCTACCTTGATCACTATGGAACATAACGCCCTTAGGTCGCCCACGGCTTTCATAAACCATATTAAGGGCATCACTGGTCAGCTCACTATCCGGCGTTAAAGACATCGCCCAGCCAACGGGCTTACGCCCAAACAAGTCCATCACAACCGCTAAATACGCCCAACGGTTACCTGTCCAGATATAGGTGACATCACCACACCAAACACGATTGGGCGCATCAACATTGAACTGACGGCCTAACTCATTGGGTGTTTTAACATGCACATCACCTGTTTTCTTGTAAGTATGCCCAGGGATCTGACAGCTTATCAGCCCCAATTTCCTCATCAGACGCCCCGCACGGTAACGACTTAAGGGAACGTTTTGATCCGTGGCCATTTGCGCGATACTTCGCGCACCAGCTGAACCTTCACTCTTTTCAAAGAGCTCTTTAACCTTGGCAATTTCTTTGACCTTAGTGACAGACACAGGCATTTTTGAACGTTGTTTCCAGTACTTAAAGCTGCTGCGATGCACGCCAAATACTTGGCACAGCTTGGTAACTGGGCAGCTCTTCTTGAGTTTCTCGATTAACGAGAAGTGCTCAGGGAGTCCGACATCAAGAGAGCGGTTGTAGCCTTTTTTAATATATCTTTTTCCATTTCAACCTGGCGAATACGCTTTTCAAGCTCACGTATTTTGAGTTGATCGGGGGTCATTGGCGTTGCTTTTGATGTTTCACCGTTACGCTCTTGGCGTAACTGGCGAACCCATCTATCCATGGTTGAATAACCAACACTCATGGCATCCGCTGCCTCTCTAACTGTGTAGTTTTGA
>NZ_JBYBKW010000023.1:0-4421 GCF_057475285.1 Paenalcaligenes sp. DL 309 | reverse complement strand
AATCGAGGGATATTTACCCGTCAGCGAAAAGTAATACCCCTCTGGAGGCCACAGATGGCGGGGCCTCCAGAGCACTTTGTCGTTTTTGGACGGAAAATCCCTAGTACCCCACAACCTAAGAGCGCCTCATTAATCGATTAGCTGCCATCACAAATAAAGTTACGGTTACTAATATCAGGCAGTAGGCTATCAACGGCCACGCACTATCGCCTGGAAGCGTGACGATCACTATAGTACCAACGATTCCAACGATTAGGCTTTGCACACTGTAGTAGAGCGCCACAGCTGTACCAGCAGCGTTGCTAAAATCGTGTAATGCACCATTAGCCGTAACCGATACCACTAACACCATTCCGACAGCGATCAGCCACATCGGTAGTACGAACGTCAGAATGGAGGGCTCGGTCAGAAGAGTGCATCCGGTTAGGATACAGGCACCCATCAAAATAACGAATAACCCTCGTATAAGACTGCCTTCAACTCCCCAGCGCGACACAAAAAATCTTGCGAAACGCGTTGTTATTATCATCACAAAAGCAACCGTGGCGAAGATTGCGCTGAATATTATTTGGGAGAGGCCTAGGCGTTCGATCAAAACTCGCGGGGAAGTGGAGAAAAAGACGAAGAACGCTCCCATTGCCGTACTAAAACCCAGTGTATAGATCCAGAAAGATGAACTTCCAAGGATTGACCAAAAGACAGGGCTTTGTCTACTCTGTCGGCTTGGACGTGTTTCATGCCACCTGAGCAGCGCGTGGCAGAAGGCGAATAATCCAAAGATACCAAGCATCACGAAGATCGCACGCCACCCAAAATTCATTGCAATAACTGCACCTAATATGGGTCCGAGCGCAGGTACGAAGGCTAGCATTGAACCGAAAAGACTATATATCACGCTACTTTCGGGACTATTTGCGTAGACATCCCGGACAGTTGCGAAAGTTGCAACGAGCATAGCCGAAGCACCAAGCGCCTGCAGGACGCGTAGTGTGACGAATAGCGGTCCATTACTGGTCATCGCTAAAGCAAAAGAAGAAACGGTAAAAAAGAATGCTCCACCTAAAACAATTGGTCGTCGACCGATGCGATCAGACATAGGCCCGAAGACAACCTGTCCTAAACCGAGCACAATCATGTAAACGCTCAACGTGAGCTGAACAATGGCAGGTGAAGTATTAAGAGCCGTTGGCATCTCCGGAATGATCGGTAGATAAACGTCCATGGCTAGTGAGGAGAGAATATCAAAGGGTGCCATCAAAAAGAGGGCTGATGGCAGAGAGTAAGCCCACAGGGGGTTTGATTTATCAGACATGGTAAAATATCCGCACAGATGAAGAATTCTGGCGGCAATCTGCTTTCTTAGTGAATTACTGACTCACCATAGATCGCCGCAACAATGAAAAAGGTTGTTGCGGCCTAGCGGTCTGCTGACTTACTGTCTCCCACGATCTTACCTTTGAGATTAAGTTTAATACTTAACTATAGCATGTCGTAACCAATTGCACTAGGGCGTGCCATCAGTTAAGCCTGACAACTAAATTAACCAGATGAATAGCGCTTGAGAAATGACTCACCAACTTATCAGCTCGCGTTGCAATAGCACGGTACTGCTTAATCTTCTCGAGAAAAATCTCTATCAAATGCTGTGCCTTCAAGCATGGACGGGCGATATGATTTATATCTTCATCAAAAGCGGCTGGGGCTATTATCAGACCATCAGACCATCAGACCACATACCTTCAACAACTACCTGACACCTGTAGAAAAAGAGAAACGATACTTTAATCGAAACTTCTTAGCAGTTGTCCAAAATTAGTTGACCACCATAGTCTCCTAATAATCATATGGACTGGGCCTTGCATAAAGCACGACACTTGGTTGAGAATGCTTTTGCTAAGTTAGAACAGTTTCGAACAGTGGCCACTAGATTTGACAAGCTCAAGCAGAGTTATGAAAATACGGTCGCTTTAGCTTGTGCTTATCTCTGGCTGAAGTTATCAATGCTTAACAGGCCTAATAATGTATGAACTAAATTAATTTCTAGAAACTCATATTTCATTGTAAAAATTAGAAGGAGTAACACCAAAATGTCGCTTGAAAACTGCGGTATAGGCGCTTTGGCTACCATACCCATGTTCCAGTGCGACCTGAATTATTGGCGTACCTTGAGCTAAACTCTCAAGTGATAGAAGTAGCCGTGCCCTCCCGTCAGAATGACGGTCGGGGTTTGCGGCGTATGTGCTCCGATGATAGCATAATGGCAAGCACATAACCAAGAGGATTGTCAACATGTCAAAAGCAGCGGAACGACTCGCAAAGCTAGAAGAGCAACGGGCACGAATCAACGCCGAGATACAGCGAGTCAGGGCACGGGAGCAGCAGCAAAAGCGCAAGGAGGACACCCGGCGCAAGGTGCTGGTAGGCGCGTGGATACTCGGCAAGGTTGAAAGCGGCGAGTGGCCAGAACAGCGCCTGCTCGATGGGTTGGATAGCTACCTAGAGCGCGACCATGATCGGGCGCTGTTCGGACTGCCACCCAAGGGGTCGTTTGCGGGAGAGGGCGAAATCCTACGCTAAGGCTTTGGCCAACGATATTCTCCGGTAAGATTGATGTGTTCCCAGGGGATAGGAGAAGTCGCTTGATATCTAGTATGACGTCTGTCGCACCTGCTTGATCGCGGCCGCGATAGCTAGATCGCGTTGCTCCTCTTCTCCATCCGCGTTCCAAGCTGCGGAAAGGCACCCATAAGCGTACGCCTGGTCGAGCAGGCGACGCGGATCGACGTCCAGCGCACGAGAGAATGCGTCCGCCATCTGTGCAATGCGTCTAGGATCGAGACAAAGGTCGTCTCTGTCAGCCGGATCGTAGAACATATTGGCGGCGCCAAAGCCCACTTCACCGACCAGACCGACGGGATCTATCACCAGCCAGCCGCGACTGGAGAACATGATGTTTTCATGATGCAGATCGCCATGTAGCCCACGCAGTTCCGAGGCATTGCTCATCATTTGATCGGCTATAATCGCCGCGTGGACGTAGTCAGTTTGACAACCTGCGTTTTGATCATCGCGCGCCCGCTGAAACAAAGCTGCAAAGCGATCCCGGATCGGGAGAAGGGCAGAAGGCAGGGGTTCCTCAGATGCGGCATACAGCTTCGCCATCAGTTCCGCTGCAATTTCGGTCGCCTGGTAGTCGCCGTGCTCGGCAACGATGTGAGAGAGCATTCGCTCCCCGGCATATTCGAGCAACATCAGATTGTTCTCACGACCGAGCAACCGGACTGCTCCCCTCCCATTGCGCCATACCAGATAGTCGGCCCCGCGCAGTTCATCAGCAATGTCTTCTATAGGTTTCAATCCCTTGACGATTGCAGGAGTCCCGTCTGGCAATGAAACTTTCCAAACGAGGCTGGAAAAGGTGTCCGCAATGAGAACAGGTTGCGAAACGTGCCAATGAGCAGGAAAAACAGGCGGCATGAACATCAACCCCAAGTCAGAGGGTCCAATCGCAGATAGAAGGCAAGGCGTTCGCGGTCGGGGGCTTCGATCCCCAATACATTGAATAGGACAGCGAAGGCGCGCTCTGCTTCATCTGGCGCTGCCCAGTTCTCTTCGGCGTTAGCAATCATGAGTGCCAAATCGGCATAGCGATCTGCTGTTCCGAGCCGCCCAAGGTCGATCAGACCCGTGCATTGAAGAGTTTTAGGGTCCACCATGAAGTTCGGCATGCAGGGATCACCATGGCAAACAACCATATCGGTGCGCTCTTGGTCGAGCCGCACCGGTAGCTCTCGTTCGACACGAGCCAAAAGATCGAGCTGCGGCGTACTCTTGTCCTCGTCCGGTAAGAAGTCGGGATTGACGGCATTGCGGGACACCACATCAACGGCGCGTCCGAACATTCGCGACAGCCTGCGCTCAAACGGACATTGATCAACCGATAGGCTGTGAACAGCGCCAAGTTGCTGCCCCATTGACGGCCACGCTTTGAGCAAATCCGCTCCAGACAGATCAGCCGCCGGTACTCCCGGAATTGCCGTTATCACCAAGCATGCACCCTCCTGTTCCTCCTGCCAGTTGATCACCTCGGGGCAAGCCACACCTCGACCTTTGAGCCAAATGAGGCGGTCACGCTCTCCAGCGAGCTCACCGCGGCGGGAAGCAGGTGCGATTTTCGCGAAGGCATGCCCGTCACCACGTCGAAAAACAAAATCACCAGATTCTCCGCCTCTGACAGGCAACCAGTCAGAATGCGATTCACCAAAAAAAATATTAGTTCGATTCAATGGAGGTTCCTTCAGTTTTCTGATCCTCGGTCTCTGGCGTCGCGACTGCGAAATTTCGCGAGGGTTTCCGAGAAGGTGATTGCGCTTCGCAGATCTCCAGGCGCGTGGGTGCGGACGTAGTCAGCGCCATTGCCG
>NZ_JBYBKW010000022.1:0-4839 GCF_057475285.1 Paenalcaligenes sp. DL 309 | reverse complement strand
GAGCTTTTCTTTTTGCGTCTATGCGCATGTTGATTGTGAAATTTTTTGCTTTTTTGCTTTTCTCTCCTTTACTTTTTTTAATTTCATTTTGATTTGGTAGGTTTCTTTCTAAGATTGCTGTTGACATTTTCGACTCCAGTGTACGAACTTAAAACCAAAGATTAATTATTATTAATTTTCTAATGTAATTTTAATTTATAAAAAATAAAATCATTATTAGCTATTTAATATTGGCATTCGTTACGCAAGGCTTTTCCTTAAGGGTTAAATTTTAAAAATCATATGAATCATTTAGCATTCTGTATGGAAGAATGAGCTTATTATACACTACCCGTATGTACAATGTGCACACGAAAGGCTAGAATCTAGTTATTATTGATCTGGTTGAGCTTTAAATGAAAAAAGCCCTCAACTGCTGCAAACAGTTAGGGCTTGTGTTTGATGACCTTTCACTGAAGAGAGTTAGGGTACATCAGTTGTATTAATTGTATGTACTCTAGCGTAATTGAGCAAGAATAACGATGCTAGAGCAAGAGAAGCTATTTATTGAGAGCCTACCTTACAAGCCGTACTGCACAGATAGTTTGGATTATGGGTTGCAAATTAGGTCAGCAAAAACAGCCCTAACAAAACGGCTTATTCAGCACAACAAACCTTTGAGTGTGTTGTGGCTGGTGTTTGATTTGGACTCACCGCATTTTTGGAGCTTGTTGGAAAGTGAGACTTTGCCTGCGCCTAATCTCGTTTCTTTTAATCCTGAAAATAATCATTGTCATATTTACTACAGTCTGAAAACGCCCGTTTGCAGGTCAAACGTGGCACGACGTAAGCCTTTGCGTTATTTGGCGGCTATTGAGTATGCTTTACGGGAAAAGTGGACATCGGATGCGGGCTATACGGGTTTTATTAGTAAAAACCCCGTCCACCCCCAGTGGGAAACTTACCAATTTCGTAGTGAGTCGTGGGAGCTTGGCGAATTAGCCGACTGGCTGACTTTGCCTAAAACCTTGCCTAGACGTGGTCAGAGTGTAGGTTTGGGGAGAAATTGCACGCTTTTTGACCTGCTGCGTTACTGGGCTTATGACAATGTGCTGGAGTTTCGCGTAAGTGGCGGCCTAAAAACGTGGTCTGAGACGGTTTTAAAGGTGGCTGGTGGGCTTAATAGCTTCCCTGAGCCGTTACCTATGACTGAAGTGAGGGCGACGGCTAAAAGCGTTTCTAATTGGGTTTGGGAAAACTACACAAAGCGTTGGTCTGATGAGGAGTTCAGTCAGGTGCAGGCAGCACGTGGCAGAATGAGTGGGGAAAAGCGAGGTTATGCAAGTAAAGAAAAACGCGAAAAGGCGTATAAACTAAGGGCTGAGGGTATGACTCAGCAAGCTATTGCTGATGCTCTAGGGGTGTCACAGAAAACGGTTTCAAACTGGCTTAAAAAAAGTTTTAGTAATTAACCATATCAGATAACAGCCCGTAGGGGCTTTAGTTGTTTGGGCTGTTTTTATGAGGTTTAAATAGTAGGTGATATTGGTGAAGTGTTTTTAGGACACTTCATCTTCAGGAAGAGGGTATTCATAGTGGAAGATATTATCTTCGTCTGATTCCTCATCTGAGTAAGCGCCTATGTTTTTTAGTCCTTGCATTGCTTTTCCGCATTCTGGGGAGCCGTGTCTGAGCCCATCAGATAGAGCTGGTTTTAGGTCATTTACACCTCTTACATAGCCAATAATTTCTCCTGTTTCTAGGCCGTTTACGTAGCCCATGTTGTAAGCTTCCTTAGCTATTCTTTCTGTATTGCTTTGGATTAATTGTATTAAGGCAATGGGGGTTTTTAGTTGTTTCGGCATGGTTATTACCTTTAAAGTAGTAGTTGTTTTTTATTAAAGCATATAAATCTCAAATATATAAGCAATATACTTATTTTTATATATTCGCTCACGGTGCTATATTCTAATAGGATAAAGCAAGGATACACAAAGACCCCTTACGAGGTTTTGTGACCTTGTAAGGGGGAGCCTACAGCCCCCCCTTAACCCTCCCCAGTTTCATCACCTTTATTTCATAAATCTGATGTAGGAAAAGCAAACGCATGACGGCAGAAAAACGAACGAAGTCGGTAAAAATCCGCGTTACCGAAAGCGAGCTTGAGCAACTCACTGCCAACAAAGGCAGAGCTGAGCTAGCCCGTTGGTTGCGTGAAATTGGGCTTGCTGGTGGCGGTGGTCGTCAGCAAGTGGTGAAGCATCAATTGCCGCCTGAGGTGGTTAGAGTGTTAGCGGGTATTGGTAGTAATCTTAATCAGTTAGCTCGACACTTGAACACGGAAGCCAAAGCGGGTTCGCTTGATATTCGTTTGCATTCGGTTGAGCTGTTGGCTCAATTGGCTGCAACGGAACGGGCTTTGGCCGCTGTTAGGGAGATATTGCGCGATGATTGTTAGTTTTTTTGCTCGTGGGCGTAGCACTAGTAGCGGTGGCGGTGGTGGTGGGGCATCGGTTGATTATTTGCTTGGGGAGGAGCGCGACCGCGAAGGCGCAACGCTTTTAAGTGGTGATCCTGATGAAGCAATTGCGTTGATTGATGGGAGTCCGTATGCGAAAACTTACACCAGTGGGGTTTTGAGCTTTGAAGAAGCCACTATCACCGAAGAACAAAAAAGGGAGGTAATGCAGAGTTTTGAAGAGTGCTTATTTCCTGGCATGGATAAAAATCAGTATTACGTGCTTTGGGTGGAGCATGAGGACAAAGGACGGGTAGAGCTTAATTTTGTCATACCGAACATTGAGCTAACCACGGGCAAACGGTTGCAGCCGTATTATCACGCTGCCGATATGAAGCGGGTGGATGCGTGGCGCACGATTGAAAATATTACACACGGTTTTAGTGAGCCTGACGACCCTGCAAAGCGCCAGTCTCTTATCTTGGCTAAGGATTTACCCCGAAGCAAAAAAGAAGCCGCTGAGGCTATTAATGACGGGTTACATGCCTTGGCTGAAAGGGGTGGCGTTATGAGCCGTGAAGATGTGGTGGAGGTGCTAGAAGGAGCGGGTTTTGAGATAGCGCGACAGACAAAACAAAGTATCAGCATTAAAGACCCAGACGGTGGGCGAAATATTCGATTACGGGGCGCATTATATGAGCAAGATTTTGGACTTAGCAAAGACCTTCAGGGAGACATCGAACAAAGAAGCCGAGAGCATAAGCAAAGCACTGAAAAACGACTTGCGGCAGCTAGAGAGCGATATGGCTACGGCATTAAAATCAAGCAATCAGAGCTTGAGAAACGTTATAAACGAGAGCCAGAAGGAGTTAAGCAAAGAGATAGTGCGCAATCAAAGGCGCATGAGCCTGAGTTTGTTCAAGACATGGGTTTGGTTGCTCGGCTTTCTATTGCTACTCGCGCTTGGGCTGACGACTTGGAGCGTATGGCAGGGTCTGACGATTTACGACCAGAGCCAGAGCATAGCGACAGGGAAAGCGATGTTGAAGGATTTACCCGAAGGGTTGGAGATGCTGAAAGAGGGGCGGGACACGTATTTCATTCAAAACGCGAAGATGAAGCAGCCCGAACTTTACCAGAATCAAGACAAGCAGTGGATTATCAAGGTGAGCAAATAAATGACGGAAATCGAGAAATTATTACTGGACACGTTGAAAACATTAAGCGCCGAGCAAGAGGAAGCCAGACAAAACATGCTGAACGTCTTGGAGAGCTTAGAGAACGAGCGCAGACAGACACAAAAAGATATGCTGAACAGCATGGCGCAATTGGCGATACGGGTAAAAGCCTTGGAGGGATTGAGCGAGCAAGTGGAGCAGTTGAGCGAGCAAAACACGGCGTTGAGCGAGCAATTACAGCAACTCACCAGTTTATCCAAGCGGTAAAAGAAAAGGTGCAGGAAAAAGCCCGTGATATGGGTTTTAGTCGATGATTTTTTGAAGAATGCTTTAAGGTTTTGTTGTAAGAGTATAAAAAAAGCACACCCTTACTGATAAAATTAGATAGGGGTGTGCTATCCTAACTTTTAAGTGTAAAGAGCACTTAAAAGTTATTTAATGCTTAAGTAAAGAGCCATTTCTACGTTCTTCAAATTCTTAAAGCCAATCCTTTTATAGAATTTTTCAACTTTTTCTGATAGAGCATTTACTACCAAAGCCCTTACTCCTATATGTTCTTGGGCAGCTATACACTTGAAAGTGGCGTGTCGTACAAGGTCTTCTCCAATCCCTTGACCTTGCCACTTTTTGCTGACTCCCAGCCTTCCTAGAATGATGGCTGGGATTTCTTTTGGTCCATTTCTGCTCAATGCTCCGGGAGCATTCTCTCTTAAAACTGAACCCGCTGCTAAAGAGTAGTAGCCTACAACAATATTTGTACCAACTTCACAGATTACAAATATTTGGGCGCTTTTACTCTTTTTATGAGTTAGAGCTTTAGATAGATAGTCATCAATAGATTTTTCTCCACAGCTAAATTGAGATAAATCATGACTATCACTTAAAACAACTGGCTCACTTACCCCCAGCGTGATTTCTTTTTCAGGAACTTCAATAGACATTTATTGTCCTCCAATTTTTCATTTGATAATGCTCTATCGAAATCATTGAAGTCCTCATCGCTTAAAATTATTACATTTCGATCAAGAATGGTTTCTTCCGCTGCTTTATAAGCCGCGTCTAGAATAAAGTTTGATCGGTCAGTATGGCGTGATTTGGCTGCTTCTTCGATTAGAGCTTTTCTTTTTGCGTCTATGCGCATGTTGATTGTGAAATTTTTTGCTTTTTTGCTTTTCTCTCCTTTACTTTTTTTAATTTCATTTTGATTTGGTAGGTTTCTTTCTA
>NZ_JBYBKW010000020.1:0-8125 GCF_057475285.1 Paenalcaligenes sp. DL 309 | reverse complement strand
AAATAGAGCCAAAATAGGGATCTCGAAAAAAGTAATACCCCTCTGGAGGCCACAGATGGCGGGGCCTCCAGAGCACTTTGTCGTTTTTGGACGGAAAATCCCTAGAACCCCTCTTTGCTGTTGTGCGCCCATTCGGGGGCTATCTCTCGGGCAAGGGCTTTGGCTTCGTGGTACATCTGGCCGCTGTGGGTCGCGCCGGACAAAAGCAAAAAGTTTAAACGCCAAAAAAGATGTAGCATCCGCTCGCCTTCCTGGACTCCACCGCGCAGCAGGGCAATAGTGCGCAGGTCTTCCAGCCTGTGCCATGCCAGCTGCCGCCCTGAAAATCCGCGCAGGTTGTCGGACTTGCTGCCTGGTAGCAGTTTGAGCTGTCGGCGCTTGGCTCGCGCCTCCTGTTCCTGGCGTTGCTGTTCAATCGTCCAGCGGGCGACTGGTAGCAGCATTTCGGCCATGTACTCGAAGTTATAGCGCACCGGCTGGCCGTCTGCTCCGTTTTCAACGTGGACAACTCGGCAGATTTCGCCGCTCTTTTGGTTGACGGTATCCACCATGCGCAGCACACGGCTTGCGTCTTTGGCTTGTCGGTCGGCTCCAAGGGGTAGCAGGCGGTCAACTAAATAGCGTTGGCAGGCGTTCCAGCGGGGCAAGGCGGCGCGGGGTATGACTCCATCCAGTAGCCACTTGGCTTGTATGCCACGGCCTGAAAAAATCAGCATGGATGGGGTCGGTATGCCTTCCTGTGCGCAGTAGTACAGCACCGAGGCTGCCAGCTGCTCCGGTGTCCTTCCGGTCGCCCATGGCTCGCGGTAGGTGTCCAGGTCGGCAAACAGTAGGCCAATACGGGCAAGGTTTACCACGCGCCTGTTTGGCCGGATAAATTCGGCCTGCGTCATCCAGGTGTCGCGGGTCTTGTCGATAAGCTCCAGGACGGTGGGCATTTCAATCAGCCGGTGAGACGACTGTTTTTTTTCGCCCTGGTCGTTGACCAGAATAGAGAAAAAACCCGCTCGTGCTGGGTCGTGGTATGCCCTGGCTTCTTCCGCCCGGTCGAATAGTGATAGCTGCTCTGCTGCCATGTCTGTCCTTGGTCGCCTTGCGCGTACAGCACAAGGGTTGTCAAAGCAGAAACAAGGCCGTAGAATAATGTTTAGCTAAACCCGCTGTTCTACGGCGGTCGCGCTAGTGACTTCCCCAAGTCAGTAGCTCGTGTTTCTGCAAAGCCCCGTTTGTCCACGGGGCTTTTGCTTTTCTAAAAGTCCTCAATCGGCGTTACCCGCTAAAGACTGCTTTTGTAGCGTACGCGGTAGCCAGCCTTCTGCATTCACATAAAAGCCTTTGATACCAAACTGAATCAGTACCGAAGCTGCGCCATCAACAGACACAAATACACGAATACCGCCACGCATACGACCTAAAACAAAGGTCTCTTTCTTGGTCTTGATAACGACCGCTAGCCCTTCCGTGCTTATCGCCTGAATGCTTGCATCTTCAACGCTGCCAGCTGCGATTAAAGCCCGAACACCAACCGGCGTTATCAGACTCATTGAACCAATATTCATAATCATGCCCTACCTGCACTTTTTGCACAAGATACAATCTATTTAACGCCTGACAATATTTAATTTTGTTTTGACGGCTTACTCTTCAATCAGGCGATAAATTGCCATGTTGATGATGGCGGCTCGTGACTGCCCCATTTCTGCGGCCATAGCGTCCACCTTTTCCAGCAGTGCCGGGGTGATTGTGAGGCTGATTTGTCGCTTATTGCCCTTCCTTACGCCCTTCTGATACGTCTGGCCTGCCGGTGCTTCTGGCTGCGCCTGGGCATCAGGTGCGCCCTGTATAAAGGCATCCGCTGCGCTAGGTTGTTTTAATCTTGGTTTACGTTGAATTGCCATGTCTTTTAATCGCCTTATACAGTTGTTTTAATATTAAAAACGTATGCGGCCAGTTCTTCCATTTCTGCTATTGCTTTGGGGTCGCGGGGCGACAATTCGCACACGGCCAGGCCAGCACCACCCGCGTTGCTAAAAGCCTTGCGGCGGCGTATCGGGGTTGATAGATACTCGAACTGTGGAACGTCTGCCACGGCTGCTGCTGCCTCGGCGTTATCCGTTGACCGCTCGCCTGGGTCTGCCTGGTTCAGCACCGCAAAGCAGCGCAAGCCGTCCCGAACGCTGCGGGCTTCGTCCACCAGTGCGGCCATGTCTTCCAATGCCCACACGTCATAAGACCGGGGGGCAAACGGCACTAGCAGAACGTCAGACAAAACCAGTGCCGCCCGTAGCGCGGTAGAGTCCCGCCCGCCTGCGTCTATGATGATGTCTTGCCACTTGTCGCGCTGCTGCAATACCTGCCCGCGCAGTGCTGCACCGTCCGCATACTGGGCGCAAGCAATGCCTGGAACTCTGCCCGCTTCTGCTCGGGCTGCAATGGCGGCGGCGGCTGTGCCTTGCCTGTCGCCGTCAATGAGCCACACGTCACGGCCAGCCAGTGCGCGGTAGATTGCCAGCTGTACGGCTAGGGTAGTTTTACCAACTCCGCCCTTTGTGTTGCCTACGGTGATAATCATTTTTAACCCCTTTTTAATATTAACTTGATAGTGAAATAATACCCTTTCGCTGGGTTTCGGTCAATACGTTTTTAATATTAAAACAGGTGCATGATGATAGTTTTTTAATCGTTGTTTGCAATCCTTTACGGTGCTTTTTCCCTTCCCTCTTGGCGTACCAATCCGGCCAGCTGGCCGGTCGCTCTTGCTTCTGCCGTTATGCGCTTGACGTGGGTCGCGCTGTAGCCGGTCAATTCGGCGGTTTTTTGGATACTGTGGCCGCTGGCTCGCAGTGCGATAACCTGGGCGCGGCGTTTCTTGTCGGCCTGTTTGCCAAGGTACTTGCCCGCCTGCTTTGCCAGCTGGATACCCTGCCGCTGCCGCTCTCGCCTTTCCTGGTAATCGTCCCGCGCCATTTGTAGAGCCAGGCGTAAAAGCATGGCCTGCACACTCTCCAGCACCACCTTTGCCACGCCTTCGGCTTGGTCGGCCAGGTCGGTTAAATCGACAATGCCAGGCACTGCCAGCCGTGCGCCTTTGTCTTGTATCGAGGCAATCAGCTTCTCGGCTTCTGGTAGGGGTAGGCGGCTGATTCGGTCTATCCGCTCGGCAATGACCACCTCACCCGGCTGCAAGTCGGCAATCATGCGCAGCAGCTCCGGGCGGTCTGCTCGCGCTCCGCTGGCCTTCTCACGGTAAACACCGGCAACGTAATAGCCCGCGTCCTTTGCGGTCGTGATTATTTCTTCTTGGCGTTCCAAGTCTTGCGCGTCCGTGCTGACGCGCAAATATACCCGCGCAACTTTCATGGCTCTGGCTCCTTTTGTCATTTTCAGAAGACGACTGCACCAGTTGATTGGGCGTAATGGCTGTTGTGCAGCCAGCTCCTGACAGTTCAATATCAGAAGTGATCTGCACCAATCTCGACTATGCTCAATACTCGTGTGCACCAAAGCGAGGTGAGCATGGCGACGGACACCCCACGGATTCCAGAACAAGGCGTGGCCACTCTGCCTGATGAGGCTTGGGAGCGTGCGCGCCGTCGTGCGGAGATCATCAGTCCGTTGGCGCAGTCGGAGACGGTCGGGCACGAAGCGGCCGATATGGCGGCTCAGGCGCTGGGCTTGTCTCGGCGCCAGGTATACGTTCTGATCCGGCGTGCCCGGCAAGGCAGCGGCCTCGTGACGGATCTGGTGCCCGGCCAGTCCGGTGGAGGTAAAGGTAAGGGGCGCTTGCCGGAACCGGTCGAGCGCGTCATCCACGAGCTACTGCAAAAGCGGTTCCTGACCAAGCAGAAGCGCAGCCTAGCGGCCTTTCACCGCGAAGTCACTCAGGTGTGCAAGGCTCAAAAACTGCGAGTGCCGGCGCGCAATACCGTGGCCTTACGGATCGCTAGCCTTGACCCGCGCAAGGTCATCCGCCGGCGGGAAGGCCAGGATGCCGCTCGTGACCTACAAGGTGTGGGCGGCGAGCCTCCTGCCGTGACCGCGCCGCTGGAGCAGGTGCAGATAGACCATACGGTCATCGACCTGATCGTGGTCGATGACCGCGACCGGCAACCTATTGGCCGCCCGTACCTGACCCTCGCCATCGACGTGTTCACCCGCTGCGTGCTCGGCATGGTCGTCACGCTGGAAGCGCCGTCTGCCGTTTCGGTTGGCCTGTGCCTCGTGCATGTCGCCTGCGACAAGCGCCCTTGGCTGGAAGGACTGAACGTGGAAATGGATTGGCAGATGAGCGGCAAGCCCTTGCTGCTCTACCTAGACAACGCGGCCGAGTTCAAGAGCGAGGCCCTGCGCCGGGGTTGCGAGCAGCATGGCATCCGGCTGGACTATCGCCCGCTGGGACAGCCGCACTATGGCGGCATCGTGGAACGGATCATCGGCACGGCGATGCAGATGATTCACGACGAACTGCCGGGAACGACCTTCTCCAACCCTGACCAGCGCGGCGACTACGATTCCGAAAACAAGGCCGCCCTGACGCTGCGCGAGCTAGAGCGCTGGCTCACATTGGCGGTCGGCACCTACCACGGTTCGGTGCACAACGGCCTGCTCCAACCGCCGGCCGCGCGCTGGGCCGAGGCCGTGGCGCGTGTCGGCGTACCGGCCGTCGTCACACGCGCTACTTCGTTCCTGGTCGATTTTCTGCCGATCCTCCGGCGCACGCTGACCCGCACCGGCTTTGTCATCGACCACATCCACTACTACGCCGATGCGCTCAAGCCGTGGATTGCGCGGCGTGAACGCTGGCCGTCCTTTCTGATCCGGCGCGATCCGCGCGACATCAGCCGTATCTGGGTCCTGGAACCGGAGGGACAGCATTACCTGGAAATTCCCTACCGTACCTTGTCGCATCCGGCTGTCACCCTCTGGGAACAACGGCAGGCGCTGGCGAAACTGCGGCAGCAAGGGCGCGAACAGGTGGATGAGTCGGCGCTGTTCCGCATGATCGGCCAGATGCGTGAGATTGTGACCAGCGCGCAGAAGGCCACACGCAAGGCGCGGCGTGACGCGGATCGCCGCCAGCACCTCAAGACATCAGCTCGGCCGGACAAGCCCGTTCCGCCGGATACGGATATTGCCGACCCGCAGGCAGACAACTTGCCACCCGCCAAACCGTTCGACCAGATTGAGGAGTGGTAGCCGTGGACGAATATCCCATCATCGACCTGTCCCACCTGCTGCCGGCGGCCCAGGGCTTGGCCCGTCTTCCGGCGGACGAGCGCATCCAGCGCCTTCGCGCCGACCGCTGGATCGGCTATCCGCGCGCAGTCGAGGCGCTGAACCGGCTGGAAGCCCTTTATGCGTGGCCAAACAAGCAACGCATGCCCAACCTGCTGCTGGTTGGCCCGACCAACAATGGCAAGTCGATGATCGTCGAGAAGTTCCGCCGCACCCACCCGGCCAGCTCCGACGCCGACCAGGAGCACATCCCGGTGTTGGTCGTGCAGATGCCGTCCGAGCCGTCCGTGATCCGCTTCTACGTCGCGCTGCTCGCCGCGATGGGCGCGCCGCTGCGCCCACGCCCACGGTTGCCGGAAATGGAGCAACTGGCTCTGGCACTGCTGCGCAAGGTCGGCGTGCGCATGCTGGTGATCGACGAGCTGCACAACGTGCTGGCCGGCAACAGCGTCAACCGCCGGGAATTCCTCAACCTGCTGCGCTTCCTCGGCAACGAACTGCGCATCCCGTTGGTTGGGGTAGGCACGCGCGACGCCTACCTAGCCATCCGCTCCGATGACCAGTTGGAAAATCGCTTCGAGCCGATGATGCTGCCGGTATGGGAGGCCAACGACGATTGCTGCTCACTGCTGGCCAGCTTCGCCGCTTCGCTCCCGCTGCGCCGGCCTTCCCCAATTGCCACGCTGGACATGGCTCGCTACCTGCTCACACGCAGCGAGGGCACCATAGGGGAACTGGCGCACTTGCTGATGGCGGCGGCCATCGTCGCCGTGGAGAGCGGCGAGGAAGCGATCAACCATCGCACACTCAGCATGGCCTGTCGACAACCTCTCGCGCAACCAAGACATCGCGGTCGGACTGCAAGTGATCTTGAAGCCACGGGCCCGTCCCACCCCGACATGGACCTCGATGCCCGAACGGACGTTAGATTTCGAGTTCTAGGCGTTCTGCGATGAAGGTTGGATCCCAGCCGGGATTGAAAGTGTCGACGTGGGTGAATCCGAGCCGCTCGTATAGGCCACGCAGGTTCGGGTGGCAGTCGAGCCGCAGCTTGGCGCACCCCTGCGTTCGCGCGGCATGGCGGCAAGCCTCGATCAGCGCGGAGCTGACACCCCGGCCCGCATGTGTCCGTCGCACCGCGAGCTTGTGCAGATATGCGGCCTCCCCCTTGAGGGCGTCGGGCCAGAACTCGGGATCCTCGGCCGACAAGGTGCAACAGCCGACGATGCCGTCGCTGCAACTCGCGACTAGGAGCTCGGATCTCAGGACGAAGGTCTCCGCGAATGTCCGGTCGATCCGCGCGACGTCCCAGGCGGGCGTTCCCTTGGCGGACATCCACGCCGCAGCGTCGTGCATCAGCCGCACAACCTCGTCGATATCACCCGAGCAGGCGACCCGAACGTTCGGAGGCTCCTCGCTGTCCATTCGCTCCCCTGGCGCGGTATGAACCGCCGCCTCATAGTGCAGTTTGATCCTGACGAGCCCAGCATGTCTGCGCCCACCTTCGCGGAACCTGACCAGGGTCCGCTAGCGGGCGGCCGGAAGGTGAATGCTAGGCATGATCTAACCCTCGGTCTCTGGCGTCGCGACTGCGAAATTTCGCGAGGGTTTCCGAGAAGGTGATTGCGCTTCGCAGATCTCCAGGCGCGTGGGTGCGGACGTAGTCAGCGCCATTGCCGATCGCGTGAAGTTCCGCCGCAAGGCTCGCTGGACCCAGATCCTTTACAGGAAGGCCAACGGTGGCGCCCAAGAAGGATTTCCGCGACACCGAGACCAATAGCGGAAGCCCCAACGCCGACTTCAGCTTTTGAAGGTTCGACAGCACGTGCAGCGATGTTTCCGGTGCGGGGCTCAAGAAAAATCCCATCCCCGGATCGAGGATGAGCCGGTCGGCAGCGACCCCGCTCCGTCGCAAGGCGGAAACCCGCGCCTCGAAGAACCGCACAATCTCGTCGAGCGCGTCTTCGGGTCGAAGGTGACCGGTGCGGGTGGCGATGCCATCCCGCTGCGCTGAGTGCATAACCACCAGCCTGCAGTCCGCCTCAGCAATATCGGGATAGAGCGCAGGGTCAGGAAATCCTTGGATATCGTTCAGGTAGCCCACGCCGCGCTTGAGCGCATAGCGCTGGGTTTCCGGTTGGAAGCTGTCGATTGAAACACGGTGCATCTGATCGGACAGGGCGTCTAAGAGCGGCGCAATACGTCTGATCTCATCGGCCGGCGATACAGGCCTCGCGTCCGGATGGCTGGCGGCCGGTCCGACATCCACGACGTCTGATCCGACTCGCAGCATTTCGATCGCCGCGGTGACAGCGCCGGCGGGGTCTAGCCGCCGGCTCTCATCGAAGAAGGAGTCCTCGGTGAGATTCAGAATGCCGAACACCGTCACCATGGCGTCGGCCTCCGCAGCGACTTCCACGATGGGGATCGGGCGAGCAAAAAGGCAGCAATTATGAGCCCCATACCTACAAAGCCCCACGCATCAAGCTTTTGCCCATGAAGCAACCAGGCAATGGCTGTAATTATGACGACGCCGAGTCCCGACCAGACTGCATAAGCAACACCGACAGGGATGGATTTCAGAACCAGAGAAAGAAAATAAAATGCGATGCCATAACCGATTATGACAACGGCGGAAGGGGCAAGCTTAGTAAAGCCCTCGCTAGATTTTAATGCGGATGTTGCGATTACTTCGCCAACTATTGCGATAACAAGAAAAAGCCAGCCTTTCATGATATATCGCCTGAATTAAGCCGCGCCGCGAAGCGGCGTCGGCTTGAATGAACTGTTAGACATCATTGGCGTGGAGCCGAGCAGACTGGCGGCTTCGTGCTTCACAAAGTAAATGAACGCAGTCAACTGATCAGCGCGTGAGGCCAAGCAATCCATC
>NZ_JBYBKW010000016.1:0-15111 GCF_057475285.1 Paenalcaligenes sp. DL 309 | reverse complement strand
AAATAGAGCCAAAATAGGGATCTCGAAAAAAGTAATACCCCTCTGGAGGCCACAGATGGCGGGGCCTCCAGAGCACTTTGTCGTTTTTGGACGGAAAATCCCTAGAACCCCGCTATGGCCCCGAAAATGATATTGAAGTATGGGGACATAACACCTCTGATATTTCTTTTTTGCTGCTGGATAAACCTGACTACAAGGTTCTACTGACTGTTTTCAATAAGCCTCAATTAAAAACGATACAAGAACAGATAAAAGAAGAAATGTTTTAAATATATATTGCTAATATTCATATTTAATAGAAAGTAAAACAGGAATATAAAGTAGTTATCATTTTAAATAAAAATAAATAAAATGAACAATCAAAATACAGTAAAAATATAAATGAAAAACTAAAATAATTTGATCGTATAAGTAAATCTTCTGAGCAACAGCCATCAGACTTAGATGCTGTGCTTAGGTCATGGATTCATCTTCAAAAATCATCCATTATGGCCTAGTGGCTCTTATCACCTTCTCAATAACAATATATATAGTATCTGTCTGGCCTCTGTCTTTAGGATGGGCTTACAAAATAGCACTTCGCTTCCATTATTTATTAGAAGCACTATTTTTCTTTTGATTTTTATGCAATCTGAAAAAAGGGATCATTTTCAAAGAAATGGCTGAGTGATAGAGCTTCAGCTATTTTTTTATCAATATTACTTTTTAAAAGGCGTCTTTTAATAAGTAATAAAATAGACTAGAATAACTGTATGCTTGTCTAGCTAATTTTGTTTTCATAGAGAAAAACGGTTGTTTTTTTACTGCTGATTTTTATATAGCCCTAAGAATTAAATACAGCCCTTTTAAAAGCTTTTAACCCCTCCTCAAGCAAACACAAGCACACACCTAAAATATGCGCTCTGAGAGCGATATAAAGCCCCGTTATTTTTCACAATGTGGAAAACTTATGTCGATAATTATTTATCCCTCTGAAGCGCCGCAAAATAAAAAATCACTGGCTGTCGTACATCCATCCGACCAAGCTAAAGAAATTAATCCAGCCGTTAACTATATCCTCAGTCTACAAAGTAAATTAAGTAGAGCCACCATGAGGTCAAACCTAAACAAAGTCGCTTTACTGTTAGGTTATGAGTCCATGCTTGTTGCACCATGGGAAAAATTAAGACGCTCTCATGTTCAGGCTATTATCAACAAACTTTCTGAGCATGGGCTAAGCTCATCTACAGTAAATACTTACCTATCAGCAATAAAAGGAGTTGCATTAGAAGCATGGATGGCTAACCTAATTACTGCACATGATCATTCTATGATTAAGCAAGTAAAATCCCTACGAGGTAAAAAAGTAAGACAAGGTAATGCTTTAAGCCAGGAAAATGTCATAAAACTATTGAATATAGACCTTTCCACTCCCATAGGTGTAAGGAATCTTGCTATTTTTAGTCTGATGATTGGATGCGGTTTGCGTAGAGCAGAGGTAGTAGCCCTAAACGTAGCTAACTTAAATAAAGAGGATGGGCGTATCATTATTAAGGGTAAAGGCAATAAAGAGCGTGTCATGTACGTACCAGAAAACACGCTTGAAAACATCAAAAACTGGATAAAATTAGCCCATTTATCTGCTGAAAACCCCATTTTCACTCGAATTTTTAAAAGTCACGTAATTACAACTAAGCGTTTATCGTCTCAAGCTATTTACTTGTTTATGCAAGATCAACAGGCTAAAGCTGGGTTATCAGGGTTAAGTCCACATGATTTACGCCGTACTTTCGCAACAATACTATTAAAAAAAGGCGAAGATTTAATTACTGTCAAAGAAGCGATGGGTCATAGCAGTGTTGAGACAACTCAAAAATATGATATGCGTGGTGAGGAGCGTTTAAAGCAAGCATCTAGCCATTTCGACTGGCTCTAAGCGCCCTAAATCGGCCTTTCTGCGCCCGTCTGCTTGCCCTTGTGCCTCTTATAATTCCTATTTCTAGTCATTTTATTTATGTGTTTTGAGCAAGAAATAATTTTGATATGAGGCTTTGCTTTGAGAAACCTACCTCCTGACACACCCGAACAAGCGTTAATCACCAATTTTTCGGGTTCTCAATTAGTCGTGGTTGCTTTTGCTGGCACAGGTAAAACCACCACACTTATAAAGTACGCATTGAACAATCCAAATTATCGGATGCTATACATAGCGTATAACCGTACAGTGCGAGATGAAGCGGCGGCTAAATTCCCTAAAAATGTAGAGTGTAAAACCTCTCACCAGCTTGCTTATGCCTCAACTGGTAAGCAATATCAACATAAGCAAAAAAACAATTTATCTTTTAAAGATATAGGACAGGCGCTTAATGAGCAAAATTGGGAAATAGTTAAAGATGTACGGCAAACGCTGAATCACTTTTTAGTCAGTGTAGATGAAGAAGTTTTGCTTGGTCATACCCCAATAGACAAACCCCCTAAAGAGCTAACTGAGAAAGAGCTAGAGTACAAGAAGCAACTGGTGACTAAGGCAAAGATGATTTGGGAGAAAATGATGGATGTTAATGATCCTTTCCCTATGATTCATGATGGCTACTTAAAACTTTATCAACTTTCTAAACCTGATTTATCCCTTTACTATGGGGCGATACTGCTGGATGAAGCTCAAGATGCAAACCCGGTGATTAGTTCTTTTGTACTTAGACAGCGTTGCATTGTTATTTTTGTCGGTGATAAACACCAACAGATTTATCGCTTTAGAGGAGCTGAAAACGCCTTGGATGTAGCCGAAATGAAGGCTGCAACACGACTTTACCTAACAAACAGTTTTCGATTTGGGCCTCGTGTCGCTATGATAGCCAATGCTATTTTGGCCTTAAAAGAAGAGCATAGATCAGTCATTGGAAGGGGCAAGCCTGATAGTGTTTCTATCGAGCTACCAGAAACGGCCTACCCTAGAGCTATTTTGCATCGAACAGTTATGGCTTGTATCAATACTGGATTGGAAGCTGCCGAACAGGGCAAAAAAATTTATTGGGCTGGCGGCTTAAAAGGGTATCAAATTACAGATATTCTTGATCTGTATTATCTATCTATAGGTTCCAGTGAAAAGATAAAAAATAAAAAGCTACTTCAAGAATATACAAACTATACATCGTACATACAAATAGCGAAACAAACAAAAAGCTTTGAAATGCTACGCGCCATCAGCGTCTTAAATACACATACAGACAAAATACATGATCTTATTATCAAACTACAGCAAAATTCAGTGGAAGAAGAAAGTGAAGCCGATATAACGATCAGTACAGCTCATCGATCAAAAGGATTAGAGTGGGATTACGTTGTACTGGCTGATGATTTTCCTGATATTCTCCAACTCAAAGATCACAAAGACGCTCAAGAGTCCTATGAGGATGAGCTAAATTTAATATATGTAGCTGCCACTCGTGCCATGAAATCACTAGCTATTAACGCGACTGTGGAGTCAGTTTTACGGTATCACTATCGGCAAATTTCTAATGATGTGACATAAGCAGCTAATTTGGGCCATTTCACACGGCTGCTACTCTCAAATCCGGACGTAATATAAAAAATATTCCAACTTTTTATATTATGCCCTCATGAAAACACATACCCTTACTTCATGGATCATAGCTGCATTAGTAGCTGGTGTTGGGCTATCACTCCCCACCGAATCCTACTCTCAAACTAAACAACGGTTTTACGAGCGCAAAGAAGAAGGCTGGTTTTGGTATCACAAAGAACCTGAGCCTGAAGAAATAGAAGAAATAGAATTACCTACTTTGCCTGAGCCTGAACAAGAAGAAAAGCCAAGTGGCCCCAAGATATATTCATCTGCTTGGCTACAAAAAGCTCTACCCGAATACCGTATGTTGGCGATTGACGAGCCTACGGTCGAAAACGTTAAAACCTACCTTTATTTACAACGCTTAGCCATAGACCGCGCAGATCGCTATGCTACGGCAACTGAAATGGCGACTGTAGGTGATCCATACCTAGATGAAACAATGCGCCGCCCCTTAGCTGGTTTTGCGGTGGGTTCTGTTGATGCTGCATCGGGCCTAGCAAAGAACAACCTAGTACGTGAAATAGCGCAAAAAGCAGGGCTATTTTTCTTCTTTTCATCGGAATGTACATTGTGTGAATTACAAGCACCGTTAGTTAAAACGCTAGTTGAGCATGAAGGATTTGGCTTAGTGCCTATCTCAGTAGACGGTAAAAACTTACATGAGAACGCTTTTAAAACATTCCAAGTCAATAATGGTCATGCAGAAATGCTAGGCGTACAAACGTTGCCTGCCCTATTCCTTGCTACTCCAGATGGCAATTTTTCACCAATCGGACAAGGCGTATTCTCCTTACCCGAAATACAGCAACGTATTTTAATAACGGCTAAGCGGGAAAATCTGATTAGTGAAGGTGACTATAACAAAACAAGACCCATCACAAATCACAATAACCTTGCTGATCTCATCCCTATTCATAGCTCTGAAAACGCTTATCTTCTACAAGACTATGCAGATCAAGAAGGCATCATTCCACCCGAAGTTTTACTTGAACATTTAACCCAATCCATGCCACGAGGGTACTAACTATGCGAAGTACATTTCATACGTTTTATAAATTAGCCATGGCTCTTGGTTCACTGTTGCTAATACTACTTCTTGTTTTTCTTCCATTGCCATCCAATGCAAACGGGCTACAAAGTGAAATGAACAGGCTATTCGGAGCAATGACAAACTCAACGAGTCCGGGGATCTATGAAACACAACGCCGAGGGGTGCTTTCAGGCGGTAGATTTACCATGAAAAACCGTATTTATAACGAAACCATTTTTAATATCACCCCCCCTTCATTAAAGGGAGGTTGTGGAGGGATTGATTTTTTTGGAGGATCTTTTTCGTTTATTAATTCAGAACAGCTAGTACAACTCATGCGGGCTATCGCTGCAAATGCTCAAGGGTATGCATTTCAGATTGCCTTAAAAACCATTTGTGAGGATTGTATGGCAACCATTGAGACGTTAGCTAAAAAGCTTCAACAGTTAAACCAACACTTAGGTAATTCCTGCCAGTTAGCCCAAGGAATCGTAAACGATATTACCAACGTGGCTGGTTTAGACGCTAAAGGCAAAACCGATGCGTCTTTAGTGGCTAATGCACAAGGTTTTTTTAGTGATTTCTTTGATGCCAGTAAGCCATCTGGCGGAAAAACACCCACTCAAGAGTTAAAAAACCGTAATCGTACTGAGTATGAAAAATTTGTAGGCAATATCATTTGGAAAGAGCTTAAAGGCAATAACACGCAGTATTGGTTTACGTATGGGGATGACATTTTAATGGAAACTATTATGTCTCTCACTGGCACGGTTATCGTTCAAGAACCTCAAGGGTCAGGCGAAGATGCGACTCAAAATGTAACCACTTTAGCAGGTCATAAAGTAAAGCTAAATGATCTAGTGTTTGGTGGTAATGATATTCAAATTTACTCTTGTCGCTCTGACACAAACTTATGCATGAAAGCTGGTGAAGGTGGCTCAGGGATGAGAACCATTAACTTAGAAGGGATAGGGGATAAGATATATAAAGCACTTGTTGGCCCCGTCAATGCACCGGGGCAAGGAATTATAGGAAAGTTAGCCCATAACTCAGGTAATTTAACACCATCCGAACAGGCCTTAATGGAGAATTTACCTGTAGCTGTAGGTAGTGCCATTGTTCAACTATCGGCGTTAAGTGAGGATGCTGCACGAGCCTTTGTTAGTGACGCTTCTAGTAGTTTAGGCGTGGTGATTTCTTACCACATGGTGACAGAATTATTTAGAGCTGCACGATCTAGTATTGCCACGATGTCTAATGCGTATAAACCGCTTGCTGAGGCTGAAATGAACCGATCTTTTGAGGCGGTACATGCGGAATATAACCGTCTGGTTAATACGTATGGCTCTATTTCTAGCCTACTCAAAGATTACAACACGCTTATCGTAAACATAAGAAAGCAACGCTATACCACCACAAAAACCATTAGTCGCGCTAGATAAATGAGGTAAAAAATGGGTTCTTGGACTATATATTCTATTGGTGATGCAGCATTTTTAGAGCAGATTTTTATCGCCGTAGCAATGGTAACAGGCACAAGTGATTTCACTAAAGCGGCGAGTATTGCATTGCTCTTTGCTGTACTCATGTATTTTTTTCAATCATTAATGCGTAACGCACAAGACTTTAACTTAGGCCAGTTATTGCTAGGCTGGATTGTCTTTATGTGCATGTTCTATCCTACTACTACAGTAGTTATTGAGGATGGCGTTAACGGTTCGGTGCGCGTTGTTGCCAACGTACCTCTTGGTATGGGTGCAGTAGGTGGAATGACTTCAAGCATTGGTTATGGATTAACAACCATTTTTGAACAAGCCTATGGGTATATTGCGCCTGGTATCACTGAAAGCCATTTTGCTGACTCTTTAGCGTTACTGAACAAGGTTCGCGATGCCGCTAAAGACCCACGAGTTATGCAAGCAATTAACGAAACCTTACCTGCTGGTGCAGATTATCGCGCCTCTTGGGATAATTATATTCGTGAATGTACATTAAGGAAAATTGACCTAGGCCAAGAAACTGTAGATCAACTGCTATCTCAACCGTTACCTCATGCGCTTAGATTTGACTCTGGCGTTTATGGCACAAAATTATTTCTTAACGGATCATCTGGAAGCAATGTAACGTGTAGTGCTGGTTTTTCTGAGTTACTAAATGCTCAACATTCAGTTAGGGGGTTCTACATTGAAGAAGCCTTAAATGACGCTTTAAACCTAAAAAACTCAGATTTCGGAATGTACACAAATGCTTTTACTGAAGTATCTAACGCCTTCCAAGCGTTGCAATTATCTCAGCAAGATGCCTATGCGTATGTAGAAGCCAGTATTTTAGAGCCTATCTATAGTGATGCTGTCCTAGGTAAGTATCAGGATATGCAAGACTTTTCATCAGCTGTCATGATCAATGAAGCCTTGCAACAAAGAAACGTACAGTGGGCCTCTGAACAAACGTTATTCATGACCACCATTAGACCGATTCAAACGTTTTTTGAAGGGTTAGTCTATGCCTTAACTCCCTTAATAGGTGTGTTAGTTATTATGGGTAGTTTTGGTATGTCTTTGGCCTTTAAATACTTTCAAACATTGCTTTGGATTCAGTTTTGGCTACCTATTTTATCTATTATTAATTTGTACATTTACACGGCGGCATCAGGAGAACTAAATAGCTATAACGATGAAAGGTTTGCGTCTATGTACTCCCTAATGGGGGTTAATGATGTACTCCAAAATTGGGTAGGTGTAGGCGCAATGTTAGCTGCCTCAACTCCGGTGATTGCTTTGTTTTTAGTCACTGGCTCCACTTACGCAATGATGGGTATTGCTGGACGTGTTAGTGGTGCAGACCATGTGAATGAGCAAATGACGACACCCGATGCAGTGCAGTCTGGCGCATACATGGCAAATCAACCTAAACACACCAATAGTCCAATGACAGGTGGATTACTAACAGGGGCGGAAGCAATTATTGGTAAGTCGAGTTTAGGCTCTGTTTTTCAAGATAGCGTTTCTTCTAGCCAAGAAAAACATGTTCAAGCCCAAGAGGTTTTTAGTGAAAATCTATCTCGCGCAATGTCTAGCACTTCTAGCCAAGAGAATGCTCTACAAACAGCATCGGGGCTAGGCTCAGCATTAAGATCATCGCACTCAGCAGGTGTGCAGCATTTAGAAGGCTTAACTAATGACTTTATGAAAAGTCGTAATATAAATGAGGGCCAAAGAAATACTGTCATGGGGGCCTTAGCTATGACAGCCGCCGCTGGCGCTAAAGGGGCAATCGGTGCAAACATGGGCGGTACTGGCGGCGATGTTAACGCCAACGTTGGAGGCAGCGCTACCGCACAAAAGACTACTGAAACGTCAGATAATGATATGTTTTCTCAAGTTCAATCCTATGTACAAGGTTTAAGGTTAACAGATACCGAGTCGGCGGATATTACCGATAGTGTGGCAAGTAGCTTTGACGCTAGAATTTCAAATACCTTTACTCACTCATTAGGTGATACCGCTTCAAGAAATCTACAGCAAGCAGCAAGCCAAGTGACTTCAGCTAAAGAAGCTTATGTAGAAACGAGCCAAGCATCTCAAAAATTTGGTGCGTCTCATGATATGAAGTTTAATGAAATAGCGGGTCTAATGACAGGGCCTAACGCCACACCGTTAGGTAGACAAGCATTAGGTGATTTGAACGAATATTTTCGCTCAGGCCAAGCTAGTCCTGAAGTACAGCAAACGGCTCAGCGTAAAGAAAATCAATATCGTAATTTGGGGATGCAACCTGCTATGGCTCAAACAACAGCACGACTAGAAGCTATGACAGATTCTACAAACTACAATAACTCAAGTGAACAATTAAAGGGTATTCGATCAGCATCAAACATCATAGGCCAAGCTTTAGGCAGCCAAGGCAATATGAACTCTACTAACCCTTATCAAAATCAAAGCATTGAAGCGCCAAATGTTGACTCTGAACAATTAAAAGGTAGAGTGCAAGAAGGTGTTCAACCTGCTGCTGGCTTAAATGTACCAACAGGACAAAATACAGGAGGTGCTTACGGTTCAGTTGAGGGGGCTTTTGCTGCTGGCGTTGGCACGATGCCTATGGCGGAGGTTATTAATCATAACGAGCACCAAACTGATACTTTAAGAGCAAACGCAGGAAATGAATTACAGCACAGACTCGCAACAGAAAGAGGTGATCTGACTGGACAAATGGAAAGAAATGCACCTACCCCTACCGAAGCAAGTAAAAATTTTAATGGTTGGTCTAAGCTTGCATCAGCTTTCACAGACAAGCTTTATCCTACTGGTGAAGTAGCTCAGTTTGATCCAAATAATACTACTGGACTTCAAGATGCTATGGGTGGAAAAATGGATAGTGATTATCAATTTAATAAAGTCGCTCATTTAGCTAAAGATCAGCTAGGTTTACCCGATGACCAAGCTGCTTACTTTGCATATCGAGCAACAGGAGGTGATGATCCTTCTGTAAGAGAGTCTTTTATTAACAATTCTAAAAACCATATTACGGAAAGAGAAGGCAATGCTATTGCTAATAACTTGGAAGCCGTTGCTACTGTAAATCCAGAACTTGCTCAAGGGTATTTGAATAACGTACATAATTTTAATAATAATATGCTTCAAAGCGAAGAAGTAACAGCTAAAACGAATGTACCAGCAGGTGAGAATAGGAGTGTAGATATATGGGGTACCTCGCCTAATTTTAATGACCAGCCAAATATAAATGAGGCTGATATTAGAAACGAAGAAGCTAATAAGCAGAAAATGGAAAATTATTGGAAGCCTGATAATCAATCTAGCGGTAGAGAGCGCTTTAACGAGTCAAGTGAAAATAAGCCAACTCGCCGTTCACCCCCAAAGCGACCTGATAACATATAAAAATAGGGGCTGAAAAGCCCCTATTTCTTTATCATTGGTCGCTACCAATCGTTTAGATATGATGATTTGTGTTCAAAGTATCCGCATTTCTCGCTGACGCCCCTGCTAACCCTCCCGGTGTAGTTCCTACTCCCGATGCATAGCCCACAGCATAATCATGAGAAAAACTAGATTCATCTTCCAAAAAATCATGAGTTTCATAGCTATTATTTTTATTGCTATAACTGCGACTGCTCATACGAGAACTGCCCATATTTTCTAGGGCTAAATCAAGCACACCAAGACCGAAGAAAACAACAAGTAATAGCAATGAAGCACGAATATCTAAAACTGCCAGCAATATAAAGAATGCACTTGCCGACCAGTAATTAGAAAAAATTATCTTAAAGTAAAAATAGCCTATCACCAATATAGGTATATATATCGCAGTTCTTACTGCTGTCTGTACTAAAGGCTCTTGCCCTGCTAGGTATGAGTTAAGAGTAAGCAAGTTTATTGGTAAATCTCCCTCTATCCCCATAACCAACATGAAAAAAATTACTGGGTAAGATAGGTAAGAGGTACTGCCATTATTAAGTACTTGAATAAACGTTCTTCTCATCACTCCCTCCCACTTCACTAAAGTCTCATTCATTGATTTCTTAGCTCCTATTATACTAGCTCATCAATCTTTGCAAAATTTGGATATTTTGTAGTTAAAGTAGCAAGAAAAATGTAACTTAATGAAACCTTTTGCTGTGATGCTTTCCTAAACATAACTATTATTTACAATTAGACTTAGTTTTTAGTTGACAGTATCAGAGCTTAATTACCATTAATAACTGAGATTTGATGTGAAAAAACTTATTAAAAAAATAACTACTACTACGATTCTAGCTTTATCATTCTCTCCCACTCATGCTTTTGATCTATCAGATACGTTATTTGAGAAGTACGGGAATCAATTAAATTTAGACCCTCTGTTAATTTATTCAGTCGCATTAGCTGAGTCTGCCAAAGCAAACTCTAACCGTGATCTTGGACCCCACCCTTGGACATTACGTGCTGACAAAGCTTTTTATAGCTCATCAAAAGAAGATGCAGAAAAAACTCTTGCTCAACTTTTAAAGCAAACAAAATCTGTAGATGTAGGCTTAATGCAAGTAAATGTGCGGTGGCATGGTCATAAAGTATCTAAACCAAGCGACTTACTTGACCCATCAATTAACATGAAAGTCGGTGCTACTTTCCTAGCGAAAATGATAAATAGTACCCCTGATGATCTGGAATTAGCCATCGGAAAGTATCATGTAGGCCCTACAATTACGACTAATAATAAAAGCCGGGCTAAGAACTATGGACAGCGCGTACTAGCCATTTACAAGAATATTTTGGCACTTAGTTATTCTGATTAAAGATGAGGGAAACATGAAAAAACTAGAAGATTTAATTGGCTCTTTAGATAGATCTGCACTTGAGCTTTGTCATGGCAAGTATGACGACAATGTATTTGAGCTTGATTTTAACCTTTGGGGATTGATACATATTCTGTCTCAAGAAAACCCTGAAAGCTTAAAAAATGTCTTTAACTTTACTGATAAAACTATCGAAACGATTAGTTCTGCAAGCAGATCAAGCATAGGATCACTAGCCAGCGCACATCTATTATCATTCACACTAGCTGATGCTAATGAAGAGTTAGAGCAAGCAATAGACAGCTTAAATCTTGATAATGATCAATATATTTATCTATTTAACACCGTAGAATATGATGAATTTTCATTCGCCTATTGGCTATTAGCAAATAGATTAGCAGCAAAAGATGTAAGTTATGCTTCCGTTATTTTTGACATTTCAGAACATATATTAAAAAAAATAAAGCAACTTACTGACTTAAAACTAAGAACTCTAGCATCACAATTTCCACCCGTTTTTCAACTACGTTACTGCCAAAGTTTAATTTTTGATCGTCTAAACAACCATGAGAATAAAGCTATCTCTTACATGAAAAGCATCCAACTTTCTTTGAAATAATTTATTTTGAGTGATGTTCCAATGATTGTAAAGCAAATAAAGACTGAAAAAAATCAATTACAACCTACTGGAAAAGCGACTTTACAACGAGATTTATTAGCCCGTTACATGCTTTTAGCTGGTTATATTACGTACATAGTTCAAATAGAAACTGGTTTAACGGCCAAGAAAATTCGATCAATCAGAAGGAGTTTAATAGATGAGGGCTTTCCAGAAGAAAGGCGATCGAGGGCATCAAGAACCAGTCGAACTCTACTTAATAATAGAAGAGCTAAGGCAGCCGCTTCTTTAGCTGTGAGTTTATATTATAGATTTGGAGGTGAAAAAATATTTGAAACGATCAGTATTGAAGCTTTAACCAAAGCTTATTCCATGTATATATCTATCACTCAAGAAGTGCCTTACGACCGAAACTTTTGTTTTAAGGAGCCAGTTTTTAGCATTTCAGATGTATGGATGTTTGCCAATGAGCTACGTAGTGGTGAGTCTGTTATCTTTAATTGCCAGAGCTGTAAATGTGATTATTACTCTGCCACCGAAGAACCAACTTTGATAGACTGCCCCTTTTGCGACACTTCAATTTAAGGCGAAAAGATTAATTCAAAAAATAGACTCGGACTCTCAGCAGGGTAAAACACGTTAAAATCCAATTTTTATCTTTTTAACTCCCCTATTATTTTATGGGAACAAGTTATTAAAAACAGAAGAAAAAGGGAACGACATAAATATTTGCCATAGATATATGGGAATTAAAATTATTTTTCAAATGATATTTTTAACAGTAATATCATAAAAAGCTTCTTATTATGGGAACAAGAATCATGTTCCCCTATAGATAATATAGTGGTAAGTAAACAAGAAGGATTTTATTATGAGTAGATTGGATTTATACTATTTAGCAACGGAGTCTACTAAAGATGATCGTAATAAAATAACAGACAGTGACCTTCTTACTGAGCATCGTAAGAATATTGAATCGATGTTGTCTGCATTAGATGATGAGCTTTGCATCTTAACAATCAAAGCGCTTCAACTCACAGACAGCTATTGGAATTACATAGGCTACTTGCACTCGGAGCAACCAGAAGGGGAAAAATTTAGCTATTTCACTGTTCGAGTTCGTTTCAAGCAAGCTCAAAATAATCTTGAAATTGCTTGGCAAAAACGCTATCCGCTCAAGAACAAAAATGCTAGCGGTCGTACAACAAACTCAAGAGCATTAGCAAAGGGTCAAGGTTTCAAGTATTCAAAAAAAGCCTTTGGACAAATTCGAGATTGGGAATACGATGCAGTAGAAGCTGCTGAGCAACGATTTGAAAAAATACGTCGTCAAGTTGAAGCCATCGGAAAACTGAGAAGAAGTGTACGTGCGTTAGGCAGGCTCAATGAAAAAAGCTATGAGACTTAACGAAAGGTAAGGCTGATACAGCTCCCAGAAAAGAAAGATAAACACATTAACTAATCTTATGCTTTTTAAGCTTTGATCAAATTTTATTCGCGTTATAATATATTTTCTGTAAGAACGTAATAATCAGCCCGAATAAAATAAGTATTTGTTTATTTTATTCTCACAATATAGTAAATCAATTTATGCAAAATCAAGAGCCTCCTGCGCCCTGTGTATTAAGCTTAAATGTCCTGCTTAACAACTCCACTTATCATGCTGTACGTATGGTTAATGTTGATAATGTAGAAAATATTTCTGAGCAAGGGGATATGCTTTGGCCTGAGTTTTTAATTTGTGCTTCTGAAAGCTCAGCTAATAAACTTTGTGATTATCTTAACGAACTCAGTTACTTGGACTCACGCTCTATTTGGATAGAGGAAGAGCCTTACCTAGAAGAAGAAGAGCTGAAGCAACGTTGGAAAGAAGATGGTATTGGGTTATATGAAGTCACCTTTGTTGAAGATCTAAGCTCACACCCAGATGTTTATAGAATCTCACAAAGCCTTGCTACATTAAGACGTTTAGAAAAAAGCATTATTCTTGCGTAAATAGATCGTTATTACGTTGGCTACTGAGTTAGATTCTGTTCTTTCAAAACAGCCTCCAAGGCATCAAGCGTTTGATTTCTTGATTGATTGAGCAACACAAGCTCTTCATTATACTTTTGGCATTGTGTCAGTGTGACTTGCTCAAAAAAAGGATGGCTTGTTTTTTCTCCTATATCCCGCTCAAGCTGCTCATATAGATTTTTACTTAACTTCATTTCTTGAGCTGCAAATATTACCTGGCGTTTTGATCCGCTTATAAAACTTTCCAACGTTTTTGCGGATAAGCACTTATAAGCCACACCCCTCAAAAAAGCCTCCATCACAATTGCCTCGTTTAGATCAAACGAGGTTTCCTGACTTTCTTCTGCCTGTACATTTCCTGCGGCGCTTGAAAAACACACACTCAACATAATGCCTGCAATTCGTTTTCTTAGCTTAAACACAATCCTGTTCCTTTCAAGAAATCAAATACACTTTCACTGCCAACGAGTCGGAATGTATGTACGCTACCCCGTAGAACTCCTAGCCTCTTAGCACACTATTTTTTATGAATATTTTGGCTATTTAATTATTGCGTACTCTCTACCCTAAGCCCTCTGTCCACTATCCATTTAGGGCTCATTCACTAGTTATCTTTTGCTATTTTGATGAATCCATACCTCATGCTATCTTATTAATGACTAGTCTTTAAGCTGCCTTTCTTTATTGCGAGGATTGCTATGCACAACGCAACCGATTACACAGAACTCGAAGCCGTGCTACTTTTTTTAGATGATTGCCCTCTTGATTGTGAGGCTATGACTCAAGTTATTTCCTTTTATTTGGAAGCCAAAAATATTGAGCATAAAAAAATGATTGGGTCTGTTGAGGATTACTTTGAAAGCCAAGTCATCTTCCCTCACTGCTGGATAGAATTACCTACAGGGGTGGTGATTGATTTCAGACTCCGCATGTGGATCAAAGATAGCCCTACTGTTCCGCATGGCATCTTTGAACCTATGGGATCAGGGTTAGGTTATAACGGCGCTACGTATGATGCAGCCTCTTTGGATGTTGACTACGTGAAGTTACTAATAGACTATAAAATCACTGAGCTGTTATAGCGCATTGGAGAAATGTTATGACTCAACTAAAGCCTGAGCTAATTTTCACTGTAGTTATTTTTATCGCCCCTTTATTTGTTGCTGGACTTCATCGGCTCCACATTTTCTTAATCCAAGGCACAAAAATTCATTGGTTTCATAACGAACGTATGCCTCGTGTATTACGATCAGCACAGTTAGTCCTAAACGAAACTTCAATTTCAACGCAGAAACCCTTTCCGTTGCATGCTCAGGTAGACCAAGCCTTTAGAAGAAAAAAGGGGCAGTTAATTTTGGTTGATACTAAGACTCGACGTGAGCCCGTTGTGCATAATGACGATATAACCCAACTGTCTTTGTATGCTTTTATATTACGTATTCAAGGGGAGAGAAGCCTCGCGCCTTATGGATATATACTGTAACTACCCCGTAAAATAATACAGATGACTCGTAGAATTTCTTTTAAGCTAAACGAAAGGAGTTTGACGATGAGCAAACGAAAGACTGAAAGCCAAATTGTGGCGATTT
>NZ_JBYBKW010000014.1:0-24016 GCF_057475285.1 Paenalcaligenes sp. DL 309 | reverse complement strand
CACCGCAATAATTTGCGATTCAGTAAATCGTGATTTCTTCATTATCGTCTCCTACCTAAAGTATCGCAGAAAACTCCAATTATGACTGTCTCAGTTTAGGGGAAGTGGACATAGGCATCCGTTTTATCAATGAAATAGATAATTTATTGGAGGTTCCCCTTTTATATAATCTACTACCCATCAGTTTTAAAAACAAATTAGTCAGAAAAAAAAGATTAGAATTTCTTCGTGAAATCAGAAGAAAATATAAGCTAAAACCATACTTAACAGTTAGTGCCTCTAAATATCTACAAGATTTGGATGGATAAAGCAGTTGAGAGCTAGCGACCTATTTTAAAAAATAATGGGCATTTACTAACTTTACAATTGTTGTGGGCGGACTAAATAGTTGTGAGCAGAGAAGGTGTCCACTTCCCCTAAACTGAGACAGTCATAATTGGAGTTTTCTGCGATACTTTACGTAGAAGACGATGATGAAGAAATCGCGATTTACTGAATCGCAAATCAGTACGGTGCTAAAAAAGTGAATGCGTGTATGAAATTTAGCGATATTTGCCGCCAGCATGAAATTAGTAGTGCAATGTACTACAACTGGAAATCGAAAAACGGTGAGATGGAAGCACCCGAGAGGGATCGGATGCGTGAGAGTTGGAAGAGGAAAAATCTCAAACCCTTGTTTACATATTTCAGTCTGGAGATTCAAGCTTGGCCATCCAGCAAACTGCTAAAAAGTAGACGATGCCCAGTGTCCAGTTCGCCACTGAAAACTTGGCTTAAATCGTTTTATTATTGGGTTCGGTGACCGCCTAGAAGGCTACCTTTAAAGAAAAAGGCATTTACATAGAATTAGCTCATTTCTGAGTCGATAGCTTTTCAACATGCATATTTATTAGTAGATGATAAAAAATCACTTCTTTTTGACCTCTCCAACGTTGCTCCATTCCCAACCATATATTATCCGACTCTTCCAAAATTGCAATTTTACTATTTTTTTTGAGACTTGATGTATAGCCCTTATGCTCTCTACACTCAATGAGTGAAGAATATCCTTTGGCTAATCCTTCAAAATTACTTACATCACAGTAAGCCACGATGAATACAGGACTAAGTACTTCTTGATCATAGCCATAAATTTTATCTAAATGAGCTGAAATGTTTCCCTTTTCTAAAGAAAATAAACGGAAAGCCTCAAAAATGGAAATTCGTTTGTTTGTAGCATCTGTTATAAAACCATCAATCTCCCCTGGGCTTTTAGCAGACCTGGACTGCCCTCCACGCTTCTGATCTCTAAAACCAATTTTGGCTTCTGCCAGTCTTTTATCAAATAGCGAAGTAAACCAGTCATTGATCAAATCCTCGTTTGTAATTTTATGACTTATTACCTTCTTATTTTTAGATATAGTCTGCAGGTTTTTCTTACGTAATAACAGCTCATAAGCTACCTCCATCACTCTATCTTTAAGAAATTCGTGTGGCTGCCGTCCTTGCCCTACTATTTCTACATACTCATTAAATTCATAAGATAAAATCTGACTATAGTGCTTTTTCAGTTGAGCTATGCTACGTTGAGAATTCTCACTCATCAAACTAATTATTTGCGTTACGGAAGCTTCTTGAGTCTTACCTAACTCATCAATTAAATCCTCAATTCCAGAGTCCTCAAAAGATTCATAGTTGAGAGTTTTGTAGTCATTAATAATTTTATGAGCGATGAGGCCATCTCCGCGTTTCATTAGTGCTAGACAATATGGACGCATTATTTCTACTCTTGTCTGCTGATCTGGTAAAAGCCTTCTCCAAAAAATATCAATTCCCCTGTCATCTTGAATCAGCTGATACGTTTCCAAAATTGTTGCAACCCAAAGTGTAGGCATTTGCCCAAACTTTACATCTTCAACTTTATCTAAGAACTGTAATAAAGCACTTCTAAGCCCATTAGTATCATTATTCGCTCTATAATAATTTATCTGTCCTTTGAGCAACATGAAATTGAAGCTGTTGTTATTATTCTCCTTTAGCAAATTTTCCATGATATTCACACACTTAACTGGCTCTGTCTCACAATATGCAGCAGCAACTATATAGCGCTTAAAGTGTTTGCATTCATCCTTATATATTCGATTATCGTTGCTATTAGGTTTACTACTAAATTCACTGGGTATTGGAATATTTTTTATAGCCTCCATATACTCATCGGGACTTTTCTTAAAAGAGTGAAAATCTTTCATTAACTTATACTTATACTCATAGCTAACCCAGCTTTTACGTATTTTTAAAACGTTAGGATGTGTGGCCTTGATGAATCGATCTGAAGCCAACTCCGTTTTTGCCATTTCAATTAGTTTTGAAGCCAAGTCAAGATTGTTATTGTCCCATGCCGATATAAAGGCTTGTTCTATACTAGATAGTCCCAAGCTCGACTCCAGCAATTTTTGATTATTGATCTCTTCCTGTAACTCCTTCCTTCGTGCAATTACAGTACAACGTTCAAGTAAGACAAATAATTGGTTCAAAGGAATAAACGGTAAACAGCGTTCAGTAAAATCTTCATATAAATCTTCTTTGAGTAAGTTTGTATAAGAACAAAACTGTGACCATAGATCAAATTTATTGATATAGATGTTCTCCTTAAATAAGTAATTCACTTGCTCTTGAGAACTGAATCCAACGGCACAGGTAATATCAATAACCCGTTTTGCCACACGACTACCTATGCTGGTTTTATATATATTCCTTCCAACGTATATCAGTACTTGAAGATAGTGCTGCATGGCCGAGGCAGCGCTAAAGCTAAATTCATTCAAATAGTTTAATTTTTCTTTCCAGTCAATAAAATGACTCGATAACTCTAAAATTCTTAGTACTTCATTTTCTAATATGAGTTTATGCCAAGGAAGAGTAAAAAAGAAAATACTGGGTTCTAATCCATATTTTTTTCCAGATAAACCATCTTCAAAATCTGTCTTATAATAAGCAAAGAGACCCTTCCTTAATTTACTAGACAGTTCTTTTGCAAGTTGAATGTTAAGAGTATCTAAACGTTCTAGAAGCCAAAACCCAAGAAAATACCAGTAATGTTCAAGACGTCTATTGGTATGATTTTCTGAGTTTCTCATGCACTTTTCAGAGTATTCTCTCATAAGTTGAACAATATCCTCTTGCTTTAGACTCTCTAGAAAAGAAACTAGAAACTGATACTCATAATTTTTCGAAAAATTATTAGTATTAAAGTTACATCTATGACCAAGAAAATCTATAACTTTCAGTAAGCGTTTACCCCGGCTAGATTCCTTCTCAATTGTCCGAACGTACTCATAACAAACTAGCTGTTGATAGCCTTTATCAAAATTATTTGTAAACGATAAACTATCTCTGCTAGAAACTGAGAATGATTGCTGCGAAAGATAAAATAGGGCGATATCGCAAGTGGAAGGCTCTGATAGCAAGAATACTAAGTATGAAGTACTCTGATGCACGGGCAGCAAGTTAAATAGTAAATGTTTCAGTAATGGACGGGATTTTGCTAGACACAGTAGTTTTTCTATAAAGTCTTCAGATATGAGCTGACTTCTATCGATTCGGATACTTTTTTTGATAGATTGCTCTAAGAGCAATATATAGAAATAATCTAAACCCTGCCAAAGCTGAGAAGATCCCCAACTTTTTACTAACTCTAAAGCGCATGACTCATCAATTTTTGGTAGAGGATAAGCAAGACTCAATGATTCTAGTGTTGGTTTTACATCTTCAATAATGTCTTGATGATCTCGTGTAGTGTTCCCTTCGGCATCCATTGAAATATTCAATGTTTTTTTGAGGGGACTAACTAGGTGCGAAAAAGAAGCTTCATTGATTGCTTGCTTAAAAATAATTTCAGTGGAGGTCTTAAGTCCTATATCTTGAGCAAGATACTCTAATAGGAGACTATTGAATTCAGTCCTTGCTACACTTTCCCTCTCCTCAAATATAATAGGAAAAGCAAAACTACAGTTGACTCGAAAACATAACACCCATCGATCAAAAGCAACTTTACCCTCGAGTTTTTCACTCAGCATGTGCCACAGATAGGTACTAACTAAAGAGTCGAAATTCTCATTTCCAGGGCGCAGTTTAAAGTAATTATTCTCAAGAAATAACTCTGGCAACAGTATAGAAATGGGCTGATTCCCAAAGTTTTCATTTATAAGTTTCTTAAAAACATCCGCATCACATCGATAATAAGGTTGAACATACCCGTTTCTTCCATAAATTATGTCTTTAATATGTTCGATGGCCTTGATTAATGGAATTAAAGTTTGGTCTACGCCTTCCAATCTTTGAGGAGTATGGCAAAAAACTGAGCACCAATCGGCATAAAAGGTGACTAAGCCAAGTTCTTCAAGTAGCTCTAACTCTAAGATATCGCCTTGAAACATCTCTCCGTTATTCGTATTTGGCCAAGTCTTCTGTCCATTTAGGATCGCTTTAACCGTTAAACGATCTAATTTCGGAGTTGCTAAGTCTGCACAAGTTAAAAAAATCGCTAATGCCTTAGCATGGATATGATCAGAGTACGAATAAAATCTTGATTCTTCGTATCTTGTCTTATAGCCAGTTAATATAGAATTTATGTGATACCAGTTTTCTGAAAATTTATACATAAGGCTTAGTGCTTTAATTTGATAGCAAATCTAAATAATCTTCTAAAAGCCGTAGAATTATTATGTAAATGAGCAGATTAATCTATAACGTATTAGGTTGATTCTATCTTTTTAGCCTTTTATTATCGTCCAAGTAATAAATAACTACTATAGCAGCTGATAGTTACTGTTCATTTCCCTTGAACTGGACAGTCATAATTGGAGTCTTATGAGATACGTTATATAGGAGACGATTATGAAGAAATCATGATTTACAGAGTTGCAAATCATTGTGGTGTTAAAAGATGCAAATGTGAAGGTTAGCGATGTTTGCCGCCAGCATGGAATTAGTAGTGCCACGTACTACAATTGGAAATCCAAATACGTTGGCATGTCAGCATCCGAAATGAAGCGGATGCTGACCAAGCTCAAACGCCTGTTTGCTTATGTCGGCTTGGAGAATCAAGCGATGATTTATTTGCAAAAGGGGGGACACAGGCCGGATTACAGAGAAAAAGCACGAATTGAAGATTTTGTTACTCACTGTGTCAATGTAGTGAGGGCATGTTTAGTAATAGGGGTAAGTCGTACTGTACTTATCGGCTAGGCTACTTCGAATGCTGTATGAATACTCATCAGTCATCTGTAAAGTGATTTACACTATCAATGCCATCGAGTCCTTAAGCAGCGTGATTCGCAAAGCCACCAAACGCCATAAGATCTTCTCTCCGGAGAACGTAGCCTTAAAAGTGGCGATGCAGTGGGCGGAGATAATAGTTGGGAACTATACTTCTTCTTTTCCCGCTTCAAATACGATAGAATCATAATTCGCTCTCCCTGACCGAATTAAAGATATAGTACCAAAAGCAAAATATCTCATTTAAATCAGAATAGTAGAACTAGATTTAAGATGGTTTTTTATTTTCTGCTGTTTGAGTGTAGATCAAATGCTAATGTGGGATTAGAGGGGTTACCCATAAATAGGAATCGACACTCTGATTACACCACCGATTCAGGTTCTACCCGGCAATCAGGGTATAGGGCAACGCCATATTAATAGCATATTAAAATTGCTTATGATGTCTAACATCGGCTAGCACTAGACCATAGTTTATCCTGCAACACCCAAATTCCCTTCCGTTTTTGGAGTAACGCTAAAGCTGAATGTCATTATTAGGCCTTGTTCACGGTAGTCCACAGCTTCCAAACGTAGAAGAAAATATCAATCCATTAAGATTTGATGCACGCTTCGCGAAACGTCCCGCTCACAAATTTCTTCAATAAAGTGTCGGCCTTGTTAAATTTCATTAATTTATCGGCGTCCAAATTCAGGTTCTCAAGGCTGGCTCTGACTGATCTATCTGCTTTTACCGTGCATAGGCTTCGAATAGCAGTACCGTTATTTATTAATTGAAGTGCAAGAATGGCTCCCATTCGTGGCTCAACATAGTAATGGTAGAGTTCTGCTATGTTATGAGTGGGATATAATGAAATAAGCTGTACTATTTTTCGTTGACCATATACTGAAACGAAGTCGACAAGCTGCTCGTTGTTGAGAATACGCTCAATTTGAAGATTAACCGAAGATTTAGGTAGTGAAATGTGGGAGAGAATTGCTTTAAGTAAGAGGTACTCCTTTGTTATTGAGCCTACTACACCAAGACGTTGGTCTTCTGTTCCATATTCAATTAGATATTTAAATTGACAGTAATGAGCTATTGTTTCACTAAAGAGTCTATGTGACATGATCATCTCAGGGTCGTAGCTTGCTCGTCGCAAGGTGTACTCACAAGTATGACCAAATTCGTGAATAACCAAGTCAGGCGAGATAAAATATTTTCCCTTAGGAGGAAGAATGACGAGGTGTTCAGTAGCTCCGCATGGCATCGCTTGACCTTCAATATTTTCATAATCGCCTTCTACTCTAACGATCTCAACCTTACTTAAGTCTACATCGAGTAAGTCCTCAACATAAGAGCGACACAAATCTAAATCGTCATTAATCTCAACTGCCAATTTACTTGCATCTAATCTAGATACAGCCTCGACCAATTCTTTAGAAATGTATGTTGTAAAGACGTCAGTCATCGCGTAGGAGTCTGGGAATTGAAAGTGAGGTATATCCTTGGTCAGCTCAAATAACTGGGTTGAGTAATTCACAGCGCATTCTGTTTTCCCTTCAATGACCGCTTGACGACGAAGAGACTCTATATGGTAAAAATCTGACAAATACATTGTAAGTTTCCGGTGATAATAAAGGTTCAGTGCGAAATATATTAAACATACTGAAGTTACCAGTATGGATCGTGTACCTCCAGTGCTTCTAGCCTAAAGCAGTCAGTCGCACTGTTGTTTTGGAGTAGCTCTACCACTAGAGGAGCATAACAAGTTTCTTTCTGATATTTAGTTTGATCAATCATCTAACCAGTGTGTCAGCCTGTTATTCTTACAAGAATGAGCGTTGATGTGAACTGGTCTGCTAAAATAAAATAGTTACACGCTTCCAGTCTGATAATAATCTGCTTACATTGCTGAAAGTCCAACGGCTCAAACAGCGATTGATCTATCTCATCCTCATCGCGATGTGGTGGCTAAACGACTGGGGCCCTCGACATTAGTAGGGGCATTAGGTGTAGTCGTACGCATATCGGCCCCCAGATATCAAGCATTGACTTGTGTTAATACATTACTATATCGAGTACTCAATGAGTTTAACAATGACACACAAGCTGATTCATAAACACCTATTTAGGCTCGAATAGCATCTGTTCATCCTTTCTCTCAACGGCTTATTTAACTTCTATTGTTAGGAGAATACTAAAACTCCTTTCCACTCAAAAAAGCAGCTCATCATGTAAGCAACTATACATATAGCCTTAATGCCTAAACCTTGGAAAAAGGAAAACTTGTTGAGTAAAAACTGCGAGTCTATGATATTACATAAGGGTAGCATGCGGCACCTCGTGCGATTGTTGTGCAGAAAAAAACGCCCCGTACAATCTGTGGAGTCAATTAGTAAACACGCGAATCATTAAGAGCATTGATATATTACAAACAGCTGCAGACTGAAAATTTCGTTTTCTAAAGCAGGATTCACGTCTCTTTATAATTGTCGACTAGGCAGTACGCTAGGATAGTATATGTCCTGAGTAACTGCTACTGCTTTGAAGTGACCCCCAATAGTTGGACATTAATTCTAACCTTTGGGGTCTTTTTATGGCTAAATATAGTGCAGATTTTAAATTAAAAGTTGTTCAATACGCAGCTCAAAATTGTCTGGGGGCTCGTGCTTTATCAAAGATTTATGGCGTTAATATCAGCTCGCTCCGATACTGGATAAAACACTATCAATGTCATGGCGAACAAGCGTTTGTTAAAAAACGTCGTGTCCATTCAGCCGAGTTTAAGTATCAGGCGGTCATGCATATGCGAAAAAATCACATGTCTTTACGAGAAACGACTGTCTATTTTAACCTTGGAGATAGTACAAGTCTCGTGAGAACCTGGGAGAGGTTGTATGATATAGGTGGACTTGCAGCACTTGAGCCACGACCTAAAGGACCCGTTCCCAAAATGAAACCAGTAAAAGTACACAGTAAGACTCAAGCCGTCAGCTCTAACGAGGAGTTAGCTCAATTACGTAGAGAAAATGAATACTTGCGTGCGGAGAATGAATACCTAAAAAAGCTCGATGCCTTACTTCAGCAAAAAGAATCGACTCGAAAAACGAGTCAATTGCCCAACTCTCGCGAAGTACTTTCTACTATCAGTTAGCTAAGCAGAAAGTAGATGACCCTTTGTTAGGTCTAAAGCAAAGAATTCAGACCCTCTACCATCAGCATAAGGGGCGCTATGGCTATCGCCGTATTACTGCGGCGTTACGTCAGTCAGGTGAATTAGTGAACCATAAAAAAGTACAGCGGCTCATGCAGCAATTGGGATTGAAATCATTGGTTCGCATAAAAAAATATCGCTCATACCGAGGCCAAGAAGGGCAAATTGCACCCCATTTTTTAGCTCGTCAATTCAATGCATTAGCACCAAATCAAAAATGGGTAACCGATATAACTGAGTTTAATGTAGCGGGAGAAAAGCTTTATTTATCACCAATGATGGACCTGTATAATGGAGAAATTATTGCCTATGAGATGAGTACTCACTCTAGACTTAAATTTGTTGTACAAATGCTAAAAAAGGCAAAGCAGCGTTTAAAATCAACTGAAAAGCCACTCGTTCATTCTGACCAAGGTTGGCATTATCAACATCGAACCTATCAACAGTTACTGATAAATTATGAGTTAACGCAAAGCATGTCTCGACGAGGAAACTGCTTAGATAATGCGGTTATGGAAAGCTTTTTCGGCACATTAAAATCCGAGCTCTATTACCTACAAAAATGGCAATCGATAGAACAGTTAAAAAACGCAATTGCCAAATATATTAACTACTATAATAACGAACGAATTAAACTAAAACTGAAAGGACTGAGTCCAGTGCAATACCGAACACAGGCCTTTAGTGCCCAGTAAATGAAACCGTCCAACTATTGGGGGTCACTTCACTTTAGGGCGGGGTTATTGACAGTGCTCCTTTGCCTTTGATTTAAGATGTCTCTGCTATTATATACGTCTATGTAACATTTAATTAACTACCTCAAGCGCAGAAAATTATTGCTGAAAAACCATGAAACGTATCATTGGCGTAGTACGCTTAGGCGTTTGGCTTGGAACTTGGGCAAAACTAGATCCGAAAACACCGCATTGGCACTTAGGGCCCTTGGCGGTACATCCGAAGTGGCAGCGACAAGGCATAGGAACCCAAGTTAGATAATGCTAAAGTCTGCATAAGCAGGTAAAACGTAGCCATCTTCAATCAGCTGGAGCGATATAATTACGTTCGTACACCTCAACTCCCATGGCCTGAATTTGTTGCTTAATCAAAAGATTAAATGGCCGTAAAAGCGGTAAAAAATCGTGCTCTGGCTCTAAAACCGTCAAAGTACGAACGATGGCTTCGATGGTAGATACCGCCGCTTTTTCACGTGTTTTTCGTACCCGATACTGTGAGGGCTCACCTTCAGCTAGGCTCAGGTGCGGTAAAATGCTTAAGATCGGGTTCATTTGAATGATTTTACGCACATTACGCCATGTACCATCTGGCACAATCAGCAACGTAGACACAGGCTCAGCAATAGCGGCTAAAGGCTGTATCGCACTGTGCTCATTCGCTGGAAACAGCAAAAAAGCAGACTCTACGGCAGCAAGCTTCTCTTTGAGTTGAGGAAAATGCTCCCCTATTAACAACTCTGCATTTTGTAACCCCAATACCGCCAAACGGCCTGTATTCAGCGGGTGCTTTTGCTCATTGGGGTGCTGCAAAACCAGTACTTGAATACGATTTGACACGGTACTGATATAAGTACACAAACAATGTGATGCTGGCCGTATGCAACGTGCACACTTAAGCCGGGTGGAGGATTTTAACGTTGACATAGTTTATGTTTTAGCGCGCTTAGATCTGCATTGCTCGATTTACTCAATGATTTTATGTAGGAATGTTTAGCATGATAAACTTAGCTTTGACTTCCGCCCATTTTTGATGATCAGGTAAGGGGTCAGTCGGTTGTCTGATGCGTTTCCAATCAGGATGCTGTGATAACTCTCTGTTTAGCTGCACAAAATGCGCTTGCTCTGGCGCGATTTCATCTTCGCTAACAATGGCATTTACAGGGCACTCCGGCACGCAAATTGAACAATCAATACACTCGTCTGGATTGATAACTAAAAAATTTGGTCCTTCAAAAAAACAATCCATGGGGCAAACGCTGACACAATCGGTGTATTTACATTGTATGCAGCTTTCGGTAACAACAAATGTCATAATAAATTTTACGAATAATTACGGTTGCTGGCAGAGGCTGGTTGTAACAATGCAAACAGCTGACCTAGAATAAAGCCTAAAAATAAAGCCAGAACATGCCCCGCATCGGCTAATAAATGGGGTGCAATGACAAGTTTGATAGCAATTGCCAAAAAGATAACGATTACTAGTAGCCATTTATGGCGCCACGTGCTGAGCGCCACGCCAATCAGACCAAAGCCACCAATCGACATGCCCACATCATTCATTGCGGTGATATCGATCAGCCCAGCTCCTTGTGCGGCGCCCACACACACCAATAATAATAAGGTGCCGACTATATCAAGGCCAAAGAACAACACGGCAGTCTGAGTAGTGCCACGCAGCCATTCAGTATAACCAATCACTACGGCGGTGAAAATAAATTGTCGCACGAGCATACCCGCATCGTGCGACAGAAACGTGCCCGTGATAAGGCGAAAAATCTCCCCCGACATCAAGGAGTTATGCCCTATTCCCCAGTCTCTGAGCATTTCGCTAGGTAAGTCTTGGCCCAAACCAGCGGCTAGTAAATTAGCAGCCAGCATCGCCATCAAAAAGACCAGTGTAAAGCGAAATCGGAGTATTAACATGAATGACCTATTTCGTTAATCCTCGAATGCCACCTGAAATCAAGACATTCACCTCGTAAAGAATTTGCGGCGCGGCTAAACCACCCGGGCAAGCCAAGTAGTTTGGACTCCACTCTGGGCCCATTTTCTCTTTAAACGCTCGTAAACCTTCAAAATTATAGAAATGATCACCATGCTCGTAAACAAAGCCACCAATGCGATTCCAAATCGAGGCGTGTTGGCGGTTTTCTATGCCTGAGAAAGGTGCAGCACCCAATGAGAACCACTGATAGCCTTGCTCGGTGCCATAGAGCATAAGCTCCGCAAAAAGCGCATCCATGGCAAAGCTAGGTCCACCGGGGCGATAACGCATTAGATCTAGTGATAGCTCGTGCAGATTAGCACCTTTAAAAAGGTTAGCGAACGCCACAATCTCACCCGTGTTACTGCGCAGCACAGCAATATCAAAGTTAGCAATGTACTCTTCAGTAAAACCACCTAAAGAGAAGCCTTTTTCCTCGCCTTGTTTGCTAACAAGCCAGGCATCAGAGATCGTCCGCAGCTCTTGCATAATAGTACCAACCTCACTAGCAGCTATCAGTTCGAACTGATAGCCATCGCGTACCGCTCGGTTGCGTGCTTGGCGTAGGTCTTTCTTATGTGAGCCGTCAAGCGTGAAACCACGTAAATTAACTCTAGCCACTTCACCAATCTTGAGAATAGACAGCCCTAAATCGAGAAAAGTGGGCAGGTAATTGGAGGAGACGGCGTAAAAGGCGCAGCGCTTTCCTTGTTGATCGGCTAATTCACGTAATTGCCAAATTAGCTTTTGGCCTGCCTTAGAGTCACCCACTGGATCTCCTTTAGCAATCAATGAACGGCCGGTATCAGCGTAGGCGATAAAGGCGCTCTCGTCTGGAGGTGTTATAGGTTATGAGCGAATTAAATGCGATCACAGCTAAGATAATGGCCACCGCGAGGCTAGCGCGTAAATAACGCGAAGCATCACCGTGCCAGGTGAAATCCCACCACAGCTCATTACGGTACGGCACATGTGAATAGGCGAAAACCCCAATCCAAAACACCGCCGCCATAAGAACGATGAGGCTAATAATCCAGGCCGTATTTAGGCGAAATACGGAAGCGTTGTCTGCCCTATAGAAAGCCGGACGAAATAAACCTAAGATCACAAGAGTGGTTAGCATCAACAAGGCCTCTTGCCAATCTAGTCCTTTAAACAAAGAGACGAAAAAGCCAATGGCGATCAGCACCATGGCCACCAACCAAGCACGCTGTAGTCTTCTATAAAGGCCACGTGCTACCACCAACAATAAAAGTCCCACAATACTGCCCGCTAAGTGAGAGACTTCGATGAAAGAAAGGGGTAGCATGCCGCGCAATAGTCTCAGGTGTGACTGCTCCGCTGGTAGATTACCTGAAACCAGAAGGAATACACCCGCCAACAAAGCTATACCGGCCGCCATAGGCGGAATAAGCGGGAGAAAGGCGCGCCAGAGCACTTGCGCACCGCCTGTTAGTGTACGGCGTTGCTTTATACCCACCATCACGCTGAGGCCTACCGTAGCAACTAGGAACGGGAGTATGGTGTATATCACCCTATAAATCAAGAGAGCGGCTAATACATCTGAACGCCCAGCTGCACCTAAGCCTGCAATCATGGTGGCTTCAAACACGCCTAAACCACCAGGTGAGTGGCTGAGCAGACCCAGAGCAATAGCGCCAAAGTAGATGGTAAAGAAATAGGGAAGATTCTGTGCTACATCACCGGGTAAGAGCACCTACAACGTCATAGCGGCAGCGCTAAGATCAAGTAGCCCGGCACCCGTTAGCGCAGCGCCACTTTTCAGGTTTGGCATTGATAACTGAAAACCGCTGACTTTCACGCTGCGTGAACCAGTGGCTAACCAAATTAAATAGAAAACTAAGGCAGCTAACAGCAAAATACCAATACCGGTTTCAACGGCTGGTGAAATAGGCAGCATCGTGCCTTGTTCACGTGGATGGAAAGTCAGCAAGCTGCCAAAAATAAGAGTCATTCCAGACAGAAAGCCCGTCCAAGAGACCGCAATAACACCGACTACCCGTGCCAGATCAAGATCAAACGAGGAGTAGATGCGATAACGAATGGAGGTACCGGTCAGATAAGAAAAACCCAGCAATCCTGATACGCCATATCCCGGTGCAACTGAACGAAGGGCTAAGGCGTCGTAGAACGAGATGCCAATGAAACTGAGCGTGGTGCACGCTAAAGCTAAGAGTAGCGCCTGCACAGGTGTGGCAGCAAGGTCCATTTTAATGTCTAGCCATTTTACATGGCTTGCGAGCTTGTGCAGCACAAAAAAAGCAATCAAACCAATGAGTAGTGGAATGACGATTTTTATGGCAGGGTGTTCGATAATGCGTAGTACTTTACTACGCGGCAGCAGCCTATCAGTGATGGCCATTAACGTTTCCCTTCAAAATAGTAAGATTATAATGAATAAAATATTACGGTTAATATTAAGCTCATAGGATTAAGGCGAGAGTAAGTCAATCTGATTGATCGGCTGAAACAACTGATGCATGGGTTTAGCTATAAAGTCAGCTTTCTTCACCTGTGCATCTAAATCAAGACAAATAAATTTCATCCCGGCACTATCGCGTAGATACAATCGACGCCGCTCAATATCTGTCAAACTAGTCCAACTCGTAAATTCAGTAGGCATCGTATCCATTGCTATACCTTCAACCTGCAAATGGCTGCTACCTTGTGCTGGAGGATCAATGGCAATACCTCGTGGTCTATCAAAGTTATTTAAATATGTTGCTGCCTATTGCCCAACTCTCGCGAAGTACTTTCTACTATCAGTTAGCTAAGCAGAAAGTAGATGACCCTTTGTTAGGTCTAAAGCAAAGAATTCAAACCCTCTACCATCAGCATAAGGGGCGCTATGGCTATCGCCGTATTACTGCGGCGTTACGTCAGTCAGGTGAATTAGTGAACCATAAAAAAGTACAGCGGCTCATGCAGCAATTGGGATTGAAATCATTGGTTCGCATAAAAAAATATCGCTCATACCGAGGCCAAGAAGGGCAAATTGCACCCCATTTTTTAGCTCGTCAATTCAATGCATTAGCACCAAATCAAAAATGGGTAACCGATATAACTGAGTTTAATGTAGCGGGAGAAAAGCTTTATTTATCACCAATGATGGACCTGTATAATGGAGAAATTATTGCCTATGAGATGAGTACTCACAAAGCTTTTTCGGCACATTAAAATCCGAGCTCTATTACCTACAAAAATGGCAATCGATAGAACAGTTAAAAAACGCAATTGCCAGATATATTAACTACTATAATAACGAACGAATTAAACTAAAACTGAGAGGACTGAGTCCAGTGCAATACCGAACACAGGCCTTTAGTGCCCAGTAAATGAAACCGTCCAACTATTGGGGGTCACTTCACTTTAGACTCGATATCGTACGGAATACATGCAGTACAAAGAACAGAGGCGTTATTGATTTATCAAAGCAAAAAAACTTGAGAGTAGTTCAGTTGCTTCTTGGTCATACTAAGCTAGAAAGTACGGTGCGGTAGCTTGCTATGGAAGTCGATGATATGTAATAGTGTTATGTTTACTTACAATCGAACAGGACAGCAGCAAAGATGGTCGCTGTTCCTGTCATAAGCAGACGCCGCAGAAAGAGCTTGTATCTCTATATTATAAATTCTATGAAGTCATAAGCTAACTCAGGGCCGTCCGCTTATCATATGGTTATATTTATGAATGTACGCGAGAGGTTCAAGTAGAGTCTCCATGCATTTTCTACTACATGGGATCAGGAGCATGAATGTTATTTATGTAGGGCTGGACAAGGCTAAAGAGCGTGCTGTACTTGCGACCAAAGGCGATTTTATTCTGTTGCTTTTCGATCGTTGGGACGATTACAACTACAGAACTACTTTTCCTACCCTATGCAGGATTGGTGGAGAAATAGTCGAGTTAGGTTCGATTCGTATTTTGTTTGACGAGCAAAAAGCCTCCTTTAGTTTTCTCGATGAGTTCATAGCACGAGGTTGGGACGGAAAGTTCCCCGTTCCAGAAGTATCTTATATATCAACACCAAATTCACTCACTTTCTACGAACAGATCGAGGGTCATCTTGACATGCAAGCTGCGGCTGAAGTAGCTCAAGTCCTATGTGACGCTAGTTACATGGTGCATATTTCTGAGGACGCCGATAGCATCCGACTTACACAGACCGAAGGTTTTTCTAAATCTTTGCAACGAGAGCGCGCGTCGGTCGCAGCATTTCTTGATGGCTGGCGTTTCTTCTGCCAATTAGGAATCAGCATCGGCGATTTTGTTTTTAAATTCAGGAATACAGTCGGTGCAATACAACCATTGCGTCTCAACTATGCAATGAACAGCCCCCTTCCTAACGACATTAACGTGCTGATTGGGGCCAACGGAGTCGGAAAATCCCAGACGCTAATACAGCTAGTTGAGTCTTGGCTAGAACTCGACCCGTAAGCAAAAAATGAGATAGGTTTCGAGAGTGCAGTAAATATCAATCAGATCGTAGTGATCTCGTATAGCCCATTTGAGCTTTTCCCTATGAGTAGCGAAGGTGATAAGCATTATGACAAGCCCGGACGCGGTGACAACGACGTATACCAATACTTCGGACTACGAGCATTTCATACAATCACTGATGAGTTTGGTTTCGAGCGACAGATCGTAAGGCTTTCCCGTGATTGGCCGCGCAGAAATGCAGCAAATTCACTCATCAATTGCGTGGCTGATGATCAGCGATACGGGGCAATAAAAAGTTGGTCTGACAAGGTGAGAACACTACAAACAGTCTTACAAACAGCAATCGACTTCGATTGTGTCGCTCTTGGTGTTATAGGGCAACCAACTGATGACGAGCTTTTCGAGCAGCCTATGTGGGCCTCGGCTTTCATTAAGGTTGAGGTTCGTGAACCGGACTCCAATTTGCCAGAAGCCTACTTGCCAGTTCTCCCTGAAGGAGTCAAAAACCTTAATGTGGATGGACTGAAAAAATATGTGCATGACAGATCTGGCATTGTATTTATAAAAAATGGGAATCCAGTAGAGCTCAGTTCAGGTCAACGTCTTTTTTCTTATGTTGTTGCGAATATTCTGGGTGCGATGCGCCGGAGTAGTCTAATCATTATTGATGAGCCGGAGCTTTTTCTCCATCCCACGTTGAAGATTGCTTTTATTCGTATGCTCAAACAGTTATTGGTCGCCTATGACTCTAAAGCTCTGCTGGCAACGCACTCTCTCGTAACTGTCCGCGAGCTACCTCGCCATTGTGTACACGTGTTCGAGCGCACGCCTAATGAGGTATTTGTCAATCATCCTCCTTTTGAAACTTTCGGAGGAGACATACAACGAATCTCTTCTTATGTATTTGGAGATAAATCGGTGTCGAAACCATTCGAGGAGTGGTTGAAAATCAAACTCGATGAATATGGCTCAACCGACGCTCTAATAGAGGCTTTAGGAGAAAACATAAATGAAGAGATGCTTATCCAGATCCACGCTATGGGGAAAGGTAAATGGTGACACGTTTGGAAATGCCTCGATTTAAAATTAGTGAGACTCAGTTAATTGATCAACTGGTATTAGAGAGACAGAATGGCATCAACCGGAACTTTTTTACAAGTATTCATTTAGAGTGGCTAGAGAGGGTTAAGCAATACTTGGCTGAGTGCGGAAATCCAGAATTGATTGCACCGTGGGCTGAAGTTGCTCCGAAGGACGTGGGTAACAGGTTTCGAAATCTCTACTTGTCCCCCCACGATGAGTCGGTGCAGAAACCGATTCTTAATGAGTTGAGAAAGCGAACGCTAACCTATTGCCCTGCCTGTGGTGAGGACGGCACGCCCAATACTTTGGATCATTACCTGCCTAAGGAAATCTACCCGGAATTCGCCGTAATGCCAGCAAACCTGTTCCCTATGTGTGATATTTGCCAAGGGGCAAAAGGGGCAAAAATGTTGAATATAGATCAGGAGAGGTTGTTCATACACCCATATTTCGATGAGTTTCTTGACACTCAATTAGTTACGTTGATAATTGAGGAGCCGTTCAATGCTCCCAGTTCAATACAGTTGCTAGCTTCCGAAGAGTTGCCTCCTGACGCTCGCTTACTTGTGTCCAGACATCTTCAGGGGCTTGATATCTATTCGCGATATTATCGATTTTTTACTGCCTATTATATACTCCTTCTACGACTAGTTGGTCAGCTGAGAGAAAAAAGAATGGATGTGTTGGCAAAAATTAAAATTTTCCGAGATATGGAGCAAATCAAGTCAGTCAATTCTTGGGGACATGTCTTTTATGAAGGAGTACTTAATAACGGAGTTTTGCTTGATTACTTGGTTCACAGCGAAGGTTTACCAAACGTCTGATCCTGTATGCCAAGGTCACAGAGCGCGTGATTGATGAGGTGCACGACTGATAAAACCAACCCGGATTATGATGTTACTTCTGACAGTTTAGGTAATGTGTGGATTAACGATACTCAGTACTTTGACAATGTACCGCTACTCGCTTAGGAGTTTTATATAGGTGGAGATCAACTCACTCAAAAATGGTTAAAAGATCGAGGAGGGGGGTTAGCTTAATTTTGATGATATTCTTCACTATCAAAGAATAATTCTTGCGTTAACAGAAACAGATAGGCTTATGGAGGAAGTGGATAAGACTGGGGTAGTATAATTTATAAAGAATAAGGATTTGATATATCTAATCTAAATGTAGATCAAAAAAAGTATAGGATCAATTTTAAATCTCAGTGTCAACTTTTCCATTTTAGACGGTTTGGAACTACTACACTCTACCTTACATACAGATTAGTTACCTTTTTATAAGGGTTAATATTAGCATGTTTTTAACAGAAAGGGTTGCTCATGGAAGATAATAATAAGCGAAAATTTTCTCCAAAGATATTCATGAAAGCCAGAAGACCTGAGCGATTTTCTGACTCGATTGTTGAAGAAGTAGGTAGTTTAGGTCGTGACTTTTTAGAATTTACGCTTTCTAACTTAAAAAGAAAAAGTAAGGAGTTAGCGTTTGAGGACTTTGCTAAGAAGTTATGTGAAAAAGTCATATGTCCGAACTTACTTGAGCAAACTGGACCCGTTGCAGGTGGAGATGGAAAAACTGATACTCAAACATTTCCTGTATCGGAGCAAAGTAAAGTTCTTTGGTATGTCGGTGTTAATGAAGCATCCGAAAGCGAACGTTGGGCGTTTGCTGTTAGTACACAAGAAAACTGGAAAAGTAAGTGTCGTCAGGATGTAAAAAAGATTGAAGGGACGGCGAGAGGTTATAAAAAGGTCTTTTGCATAACAAGCTGCTATACAAAGTCGAATCAAAGAAGTGATTTGGAAGATAGTCTGTCAAAAGAAACAGGGATGGATATTAGAATATTAGATGTTTCTTGGATTGTAGACGAAGTTTTTAAGAATAAATTAGAAAGGCTAGCAATTGAAACTTTATCTATTGATGTTGATTGGCAGAGAGCAGTTAAGCAGGGAGCAAACGATTATGAAAAAACGTTGAGGCTCAATGAACTTAATGAACTTCTTTCTAATGACATTGATGTAACAAATATAACATCTAACCAGTTGGATTGGTTGCTCGAAGTTGCAGTGCTGTCTAAAGAATTAGAAAAGCCGAGACTTGAGGTTCAGGGGTTATTTGAACGAGCAATAAGGGCTGCTGAAAAATTTGGTTTTGCGCAAAAGCAATTTGATACGAGGTATCAGTTTGCATGGGCAGCATATTGGTGGTTTGAAGACTACGAGCTATTTTATGATAACTTGTTAATTTGCGTTGATTTAGCAAAAAAGATAGGAATTTCTGTTAAGTGGAGAGATGCAGTTACGTTGATCGGGCTATATGTATCTCACAAAAGACACGCTGGTGAGAAAGATGCGTTGCACAATGCCCCAATTATTCAGGACGCAAAAAAATGCATTGAGACACTGGCTGAAATAAAAGAAAGGCCAAGTAACTCACTCATGAGCAAAGTTAACTTAGAAATGCTCTCACTCTACTGCATTAATGATATTGATTCAGCATCAAAACATTTTACCAATATTCTGGATATCGTTAAGGAGGGAGAGAATTTAATTGGCTTCCCTTTCTACGAGATTTACGACTTAATTAATGAGTTAGACGAAGTATTTGGTGACAGCGAGAGCTATGAGTCGCTCCTTGATTTTTTGACTGAGAAGGCATCTTGCCGAGATGGTGAGGTAAGAGCTGCACAGTTGTGGCTCAAGCGAGGGGCAAAGAGACTAGAATCTAATCAGCCATACCAAGCTATCAAGTTGATTGGTAAATCCCTAGTTAGCTTGTACAAGAAAGAAACCAGAAAAGAGATGTACAGTGCACTTAATGTACTGGCTTCTGCCTATCAAAAAGTAGGTCTGCTTTGGTCTGCTAGGGCAAATTTATTGTTTGCTGCATCTATTGTTACTGACGAATTTTGGAAGTCAGGCGAACTATCTTTTGCTCAAACTCGTAGCTATGCAAGACTTGCTAGAATTGAGTTACTCCTAGGTCGTATTCATTACTCTCTTTCATTCTGGGAAATAGCTCGTATAATTGAAAGAGGATTGGGAGAAAATATCATTTCTGAGGAAGAGTTCAATGGGTATGAAGCCTTTCTTTCTCAATGTTTGGTAAATGCAGATCTAAATGAATTATGTGTTTTAACGAAGTTGCCAGACGTACTAGAACATCTGAGTTTATACTTTTCCCGTTCAATTCTTCTGTATATTCTCGGTCATGAAGATATCATTGAGAAAGAGTATAAGGTTTCAGTTGATGATTATTTAAGAACTGCTCTTCTTGTAAGGGATACTAATATAGGATTTAATATTCCAAAACTATCACTTGCGAGTGAACGATACTCGAGTTTACAGTCAAAGGTAATGGGGTGCTCTATAGAGGTTTTCTTTCCTGTCCGTAGCCCTCTAGTCGAACTAGCCGAGTCTATATTGGCATCTATTGAGGCTTTTTTCTCTACAGGGCTAGTTGATCAATTGATGGTAATTGAGTCAGAGCTTAGGATTGAACTAATCGCTGATGATGATGACTTTTTTATAACACACGATTTTGACGAATCTTCTGAGATTCTTATAGTGGAAGTTACTTGCTCCATGTCGAATAGTGACAGATTAGGTGTGTTTGAACAAGGAGTGATACAAAGTTGGTTGAGGGGGTTTGTGGTAGATATATTTGTGCATATGTTCCGGCACAATAACTTTGATGGCGAACTTGAAAAACTATTCGGCGAAGACAGAGCACTAGAACGCTCTGTTCCTTTTAGCTCCTGCTTTGTAGCTATGAATAATATATTTGGTAACCAAGCTTACGATAGTATCAAGGGTATTCTGACTAGGGCTGGACTCGGAGAGTATAAGCTTCTTCGATCCGAAAGGTGGGATGAAAATCATCATAAGGCCAAGCCAGCTGACCAAACACCTAACATCGGAAAAGGAAGTGCTCCGGAGGATTTATTTAACTATGATTCGCTACAGCATAATGAATATAGTGTTAAAGGATTGATAAAAGCAAGGCTATGGGACAAAGCAAAGTGGCAAGGCGTTGCTTTTTCTCAGTACCCTAATGGTAGGTTAGGATTAGATCTTATCTATGAAAATTTTGATTTTGCAAAGACTATTTGGATTGACATAGCGAAAAAGGTCGGCCAATTTGATGAAAATAACAGGCTCCGAATTTCAATAATTACAGGCATAGACAGGAAGAATCCTTTTCACTATAAGGTGGTTGTTTCCGAGAATATTGATACATCCAAGGGAAGAGTGTTTCAAATCATATCCAGAATACACAAAATGGAACCAAAGGATAATAACAACATAAATCGCTTTATGGAAGCATTTCGAGTGATTGGTAAGGTTTGGGTTAGCTGTGTTGGGATCAAGGACGGAAAGCTTATAGCTGTGAATGGAAAGGATGAATTCTCGGTGTTGAAGGCAGAAATAAATATAGTTGAAGCATGGAGTATCTCAGAAAACGATCCTGACTCGACAGCATTGAGCTTAGATGACGAGCCGATAGTGCCGGAGGGAGTGTCTTCACCGCCTTACTTGCAAACTATAGCTAGGCATAAAGCAATGTTGAAATAGCCGTCATCGTGACTTACATACAAAGGTGGATTTATCTCTGCCCTTACATTTATTAGATTTATAAATATGGATTAATGATATTTATGTAAACTTAGATAAATCTAGAGGGCGCTATATCTATGATTTTAGAGTATGACCCATCAACGAATAGGAAATTAACACTCTTCACCCGAATCCCAGTTATCAAGATTGGTACTTTGTACATGGCCAAATTCTTTTTCCATCTCTTTAGCTTCACTGAGGACAGCAGTTGAATCAATGTTATCAAACCAGTCTTTTCTAGGAGTCTCAATTTTCTCAAATGACAGACCTTTTTCGGTGATCATCATAGATAGCTCTTCACCAATTGAAAGATTGAGGCTCTTCAATACATCTGAAGGAATACGCAAAGATGCGGAATTACCACTTTTTTTAATTTCTATTTTCATTAAATAAGAAATTGATATGAAAACCAACGATAAGTTACCCATGTCATCACTTACACGGTGATGCGTAAGCAGAAAATTTCGTCGCTAATGCAGATTTGACGCAATACGATCTATCAACGTTTAAGTCGATGCGCTTTGAAGTAGCTCCTAAATCTTCGGTAGTGAAGATGTGCATACCAAAATTCGCGGAAAGTCTCGTCGTTTAAGGCGAAGATGAATAGCGTGTTATGCGCCATTTCGCTAGATCGTGTCGTTTTATATTCAACAAGGCCTTGGTTATCTGAAACCCACTCCCAAGCCTTGCAGCAAGCCCTCAAAGACTTAGAGCGCACCTACAAAAACTTCTTCGAGAAACGCGCCAATGCCCGACACGACTACCTGCACAAAGCCACGACTACAATCAGCCAAAACCACGCGATGGTGTGTATCGAGGATTTGCAGATTCGGAATATGTCCAACACAGCATCAGGCACAACAGAAAGACCAGGGCGAAACGTGAAGGCTAAATCCGGCCTACATAAAGCCATTCTCGATCAAGGCTGGTTCGAGTTTCGACGCCAGCTGGACTATAAGTTGGCGTGGTTAGGCGGGGAACTCCTTGCTGTGCCACCCAGAAACTCCAGCCAAACATGCCCCTGCTGCGGTCATATTTCCAAAGAAAACCGGCGCAGCCAAGCGCTGTTCGAATGTCTGGACTGTAGTTTCGAGGAAAACGCTGATTTAGTCGGCGCGATCAATGTGTTAATGGCGGGACACGCCCGATTAGCTTGTGCAGACACTTCGCCTGTAGGTAAGGGCGTGTCGGGCCAAGCACCCACCGAAGCGAGTCAGGCGATGGTAGCCTGAACGTCGTAGGAATCTTCATCCTCTAGGGCGGGGAGGATGCCAACTAGTTCACTCGATAAAATGGGAAAGACCAGTAAATATGTCTGAATATTGGCATGTTAGTTTTTGGTAACTATCCTGTGCAAATACAGTACCCTAAAACAGCCTCATTATACCTTATAGCGCGTAGTTAAACGCTCATCCCTATATGACGGCCATCCGCTAATTCTATATTTAGTGTTAGCTTACCACCCATAGCGTCGACATAACGCTTTAAAGAGGATAACTTTATTTCTTGTCCACGCTTTTCGAGATTAGCGATAGAAGGTTGAGAAACACCTAAGCGCTCTGCCATTTGTACTTGTGAGAGCTCAAGCTCTTCTCGCAACATTGCTAGACGGATTTCAAAAATTTCTTGTACGGCTTGCTCTTTAGCTGCTTGAACAACGTTTGGACTTAACTTTTTTAATAACTCATTTAATGGTTTGGCCATAAATCACCTCATTGTCTCTAAATAGTTTAAAAACTCTTTCTCAGCTATAGGAATCATGATTTCGTAGAATCGTTTATTTCCTGTTTTATCACCGCCGCAAAGTAAGACGGCTTGTCGTAAAGGATCAAATGCAAAAAATATACGATAAGGTTTACCGTGATGCTGTACTCGCAACTCTTTGAGGTTTTTAACCTTTTTTGTTTTAGATAGTGTATCTACATCTGGCCTGCCTAGTACAGGTCCAAATTCCTCAATTTTAAATATACTTACTAATATATCTTGTTGCTCTGCTTCATTTAAGCCTATAAACCATTCATCAAAATAATCAACAGTAATCACTGTCCACATAATCACCTCTTAGTCTTTATTGAATTATAGCTTATAGGCTATATAACGTAAAGGCTATTTCTGTTTTTTGGTATAAAAGCACGACACTTAAATAAGCTTAACAAACTCACATGCTTAATGCATATAAATCCCGTTACTATTCAACTCGTGAATAGTAAGTTTTTTATCGAAGAGGATTTTAGCTATAATTAGGCATCAATCTTAAGTGTCAGTGAGTGATATTATAGACGTCATTATTCCACTCTTAAACATGGATTGCAAGCTGCTGATTTCGGCATGCCGAAATGATTTATAAAAAATGACCGTTAAAGCCGTTTTGTCTTTTTCTAAAAAAAGCTAAATTAATTTTCCAACTAACCGATTCTTACTAACTCTAAAAGGTTTTGTCTGTACATTACTTTGTGGTTTATACGTTGAAGTTACCTATCAAGAAAACCTAAAATCTCCCTACTACTCAGTAAAGGCACTTTGTGATAGTAAACACTTTTTCTATCTGGATGAGAGGAAGTGATAGTACGTATTGTAAATACCCCATTTATAACACAGTCATCTCGTAGAGAATTTATGCCGCATTTCGGTACTCTAACGGCGTCATGTCATTCAGTGAGTCGTGTGGTCGTTCGGTGTTAT
>NZ_JBYBKW010000012.1:0-29336 GCF_057475285.1 Paenalcaligenes sp. DL 309 | reverse complement strand
ATGCGGCACGCTCACTCAGCGTAAATCGCGTCATCACGTACTCCACAACGGCCTTTTTACTGGCGGGCTTTACCACTTTTTTGACACGACATCCTTCAACGCCTCATTTTCCAGTAGCTTCTCCGCCAGCAACTTTTTTAACTTAGCATTTTCAGATTCGAGCTCTCGAAGTCGCTTCGCTTCATTCACTTCCATGCCCGCATACTTACTACGCCAGTTATAAAACGTACCCGATGAAATACCGAGCTGACGACATAGGTCGCCAACCTTGGCACCGGCCTCATGCTCTTTAATAGCACGGATAATTTGTTCTTCGCTGTAACGCTTCTTCATGGTGAGATCTCCCAGTTTAATGGAAATCTCATCAACCTTATGGCACTGTTTTTGGGGGATAGGTCAGAGCGAACCTTAGCTCCTAACTATTTTGTCCGCCCACTATTGCAATCAAAATAAGTCCATCTTTTATGTTACGAGTGACTCGCGCAGCAAATCAACGATTTTATCTTTAGAGAACTGCGTCTTAAACTCAACAGCCACTTCCTTATTAATACTAGAAAATAAGGCTTTGGCATGTTGTATTTTCTTCCTCTCTTCCTTTCTAAGATCATCGTCACCTAAAACATTTTTTGTCTCAATAACAAAGTTAAGGATTTGCCCTGTGGTGGTTTTCACTACATAGGCAAAATCAGGGGAATAAGTAAAACCACCTGCTATGGGTATCTTTATTGAGTTCTTGGGGATTTTGGTAAAAACCACTACATTTTCTATGTTCTCTTTAGTTATATTTTGATGTTCAAGGTCTGAGTCATAAAACACCTCATCAAAAAAATAAGTTGATAATGGCAATGTATCAGAATCATTGAACTGGCCTATGTCACTAGCGTCTACGGCATCTAACGGACTACCTTTTTCATTAGTTAGTTTAGTAGGGTGTACCCGGTTAGATACCTTGTTATATCCTATGCTAAATGACTGAAAAGAACGCATGAGTAAAAAGCGTTTAAATCCAGCGACTAGCGTTTTTACCGTTCTCATATTTAGGTAGCTCGTTATATCTAGCTGCTCTTGAAGCTTTACAAAGGCTTGATGTAGTGTTGATTGCTTAATCAATGCGTCCTGAGCCAATCGAGCAATAAAAGCTGGGTAGCTCATTGTGCTGTATTGAAGAAAGCTACTATCTTCTACCTGTACATTCTCTATGAGACGCGCCTTACCTTGTTCAATCACAACCTTCTCAGTGCGAGTTCTAATGCCTGAAACAGTAAGGTTATTTACTTCTGATTTCAAATACTCAAGAAACAGCTCTAAAAACTCATCTTCATCTTTGATCTTATATTCAAGTATCACTTTCTGGCAGATCAATTCCCATAGATCTTTTAGCTCATGGTATTTCCCTTTACGTAACGTGACCCGCTGACGAGGCTTATCATTTGCATTGATAATTTTATTCTTCGCTACCGTTTGCGTAAATGCTGCTGAATACAGCTCTTTTATCTTGGCATAGCTATCCGAAGAAACAAACGCATCATTTCCATCAATGACATTTTCATCATTCAGCTTATTTCGTAAATCTAATGCAGATAGCCCATCATAAACGCCTGTGATTTGCTCTATAAGCTCAGGTGTTAATTTCGTAGGTATTACTTCCTTATATGAGCTTTCATTGACCTCTTGAACAAGCTGTTCAGTAAAGTTTTTTTCCGTTAAGTCTACATAATAATTAAGATAAAACTGTTCATCTTTTACACGACTCATGTATTCGTTAACAGGTAAGCGTAACCCTCTACCAACTTCTTGTAACTTGGAAATCGTACTTCCACTTGATCGAAGCTTACATATTTGAAAAACGTTGGGGTTATCCCATCCTTCGCGCAACGTCCACTTGGAGAAAATGAAACGGCGTGGATTATTAAGCGATAATAAGCTTTCTTTATCATGCAAAATCTCATTTATTTCCAACTCGATTTTGTCATCTTTATCCGTATTGTCTTTAGAGAAATAGCCACCATGCACACGCGATACATCCTGTACCGTCTGCTCTAAATACTGTCGATAAAATGGATCACTCTCCGTCTTTAATCGTTTTTTCGCCTCTGCTACAACCCATTGCTCAAAGTTGTCTTTTAACGTGCCTGTAATGCCCTCTCCTGCTCTATAACCAGCAATATCATCAATAAAGAAAAGGGTAAGTGGTTTAATGCGTGTCTCGCGTGTCAATAGTTCGCGCTCTAAGTCAAAATGACCTTTAATTGCGCTAAGGATCATGTCATCTTGGACTGTTTGTGAGTACGAGTAAGGACTAATGGCATCCTTTTTCTTTAGTTCCACGCCATTACTCAATAGAACGGTACTCATGTTCAAATGCTCAATTTCTAATCCATGGATAGCAGAATGTATTTTTGATAGGCTCTCACCCTTAGCAAGCTTATACTTTGTACGCTCATTATTTTCTAGCAATTCAAAGGTAGCTTCTTTGCCTGTTGAATCTACAAACGTTAACCGTGCTGCATCCACACCTACCACTTCTGAGATATGCGTTTGTATACCTTTAACAAGGTTATTATTAAATGAATCCACAGCCGTTAAGCGATAGAGTAAGTTTTTATATTCTTTAAAAGTTGCACCATAACGAATGATGTATTGGGCCTTAAACTTTTCTATATTACTCCACGTTTTCTTCTCTGTTGGAAAACGGTGTGGCTCATCAATAATCATGATAGGTTTAACAGCAGCAATCGCTTCAAAGGGTATATCGTATTGCTCATTAAAGAGGCTTACATCATAACGCTCAGACAGTGAAGGTGAGTTCACCATACCTGAGTTAATAACTAGCACATGGATATACTTTCTATTGAAGTTGTTAGCCTGCACAAACTCTTGGATAGCTTGAGGCATATAGCTTTTATTACTTCTACCTCTTTGGCTCTCTACAAGGTGCAGTTTTACTTCACGGTCATACTCATCACGAAAATGCTCTTTCATTGCCTCACTTTTGAGGAAATTCACGGTTCCTGCCTTAATGGACAAGGTAGGCACAACAATCATGAACTTTGTCACGCCGTATGCCTTGTTTAGCTCAAACATGGTTTGGGTATAGGTATAAGTTTTCCCTGTACCCGTTTCCATTGATATATCAAGAACTGAGCTATCAACATCGTAATATTTTTTATCTATTTCTATTTCATTTCTATTTTGTACAGCGTGTATATTTCGAGTATAAATTTCGACAGGTAGCGTCAAGTCAGGGTTCGCTAACGAGTGCCTATCAACTTGTTCAACCTGAACATCGTTAAACACATCTAATACAGCCTGTACTCCGACTTGCTGGTGAGGCAGATTTTTTTCAAATGTAAATCCTTTAGTCATTAGTACCTCACGATTAAGTCTAGTTCGATGGATTTTTTGTTTGCATAGCTTTTTAACGCATCATTGATCTCTAACTGTTTGCCGCTATCAAAGTTACTTCCATACAAAACAATCTTATTTGGCGCAAATGATTCATCTTCATCTAACTGCTTTAATAGCGTGGTCAGTGCTTCGGAATGAAAATTTGGGGCAATAAAATACAAACGACTATCACACAAATGGGCTTGATACCCATCCAAAGAAACATTGACTACTGGTGAAGTCAGTAAGCTGCCATCATATACTCGCCAAGTAGTCAGCAAAGCTACGTATTGCTCGTCACTCAGCACGGCATCATCAAAGAAAGTTTTATTGCTCAAGCTTAGCTCTGCATCCGCATCAGCTCTAAAATCAGGAATGGTATTAAATAATTTAAAGCCTAAGTCACCTTCATACTCAGGATGTTCTTCTTGTATTTTCTTGGCGGCACGGTGAATACGCTCTTTACTGATTTGAGAAATGGTTTTATAACCTGCTTTACGGGCCTCTGATTTTTCTGGCGTAGGCTCAGGCAGTTGAACCATAACAAATTGACGATTGGCTCCATCTTCTGCATTGAGTTGCATAACAGCATGAGCAGTTGTTGATGAACCTGCAAAAAAATCGAGAACTATATCCCCACTCTCTAAAACATAAGAGAAAAGTAATTTTAAAAGAGCAACAGGCTTAGGGTTCGTAAAAATAGTTTTATGCTTTGGAAACAATGCTCTTACATCATAAGTACCAAGCCTACCATCTAAGATTATATTGCTTGGAAGTTTTTCCTCATAAGTCGCGGCATATACCTTTAACTCAATGATTTTGTTATGATCCTCACCATATAAAATTAAATCTTTTTTAATTAGATCGCGCATGGTATCCTCTGGGAATCTATAACCCATTAAAGGCTCTTTACATGGTTTCTTTGTTACAGGGTGAATAATATCGTATCTATAACCTTCCTTGCCGGGGTTGTGAACACTCTGACTTCCAGTGTAAACACCACCCTTATCAATATACCTATACCTGTCTAACTTCCCTAAAAAGCTTCTATTTTCTCTAAACCAGTTCGTATACTCACTCTGTAGTTTTTTATCAGTTAGTCCTTTTTCAATTAGCTTTTTTCCTATTTTTATTAAAACATTTTTAGCATCAGACTCTTGTGACTTCCAAACTGGCATACATTTACTAAGGATTTTGGAGTAAGCAAGAATGTACTCATGCTCAATGGCTACTCTAGTAGGATTATTATCGGTCGCATTTTTCCAGCATAATTGCCCTATAAAATTCCTTTCTCCAAATACCTCATCACAGATCAATTTCAATTGTGCAACTTCATTGTCATCAATAGAAATAAAAACAACCCCATCATCACTCAGTAGCTCACGCGCTATATAAAGGCGTGGGTACATAAAAGTAAGCCAAGCACTATGGCTATTAGAGCCTTTATCTGTAAACTCTAAAATACGCTCGGCCTCATCTAAATCAATGCCTGCTAACTTATTTAATTGCTCAGGTGTAAACTTACGATCATCTTGATACACAAAGCCATCGGAACCAGTATTGTATGGAGGGTCGACATAGATCATTTTTACCTTTTCGCTATAAGCATTAACCATGTGCTTTAGCACTTCTATGTTGTCACCTTCTATAAATAGATTTTCGCTGTTTTTATTTTGTTCTTCTTGGTTATGTGCTACATCCTCTGTAAGTAATGTCTCTGGTGGCAGGTTAGCAAGCAGCCTTGCATAAGATTTCCCTAACCAATCCAATGAGTAGCTTTCAGTTGTTACATCGACTCCTTGGTCTTGAATAATTTCGATTAATTTATCTTGGATAAAGCGCCCGTTTTTATCAAAGCATTGCGGAAAATGATGCTTCAATACAGCTACCTGCTTACTATTTATAGTCTCTACATTCGAGAACAAGGTTTCTTTTTCGATCATCCGTATCTCAACTATCCAATAATTAAAAGGCTCTCTTGGTTTTACCGAGAAAGCCTAAAAAGTTTTTTTATTAACTCTCGCAATGAGGTAGACGCACCACCTCAAAGTCTAGCCCCTCTAAACAAGGCCATAAAAAATTGGCCCTGTGTTTTTATAAACAATAGGCCGAACCCACTGTAGATCATCAGGCATAGTTATCCTCTTCTTGTTAAGAAATCATCAGACAACAAAGTACATCAATGACTAAGAAGTGGATATACGTATTTAGCGCAAATACGGTTTAGGTATAACACTAGATTATATAAAAAATAGAGCTAATTCTCTTTTTACATTTATCAATAATTGCGCACTAATAACTCACAATATCATTTACGATTCAATTATAGAAATAATTGCGCAGTAATTGCGCAAATTTCAATTTGCTGCTCAATTACTCATTGATCCACTCATAACTGGCTCCTGCACCATGGCCAAGACTTTTAAGCTGTGGGTGATCATCACGCAACTCGCGTAGCAATCGAGTAACTTGACTACGGTCATAACGGGTGATTTTTCGGATATCTTTATTTTGTAACCCTGACTCACCTTTACGCGCTCTTTCTATTAAAATACTGAGTACACGTGCTTTAGCTGCTTCTAAGTCAATGCGCCGACGCATTTCACCTTGATCATCATCTGATAAGCGGTTATACAGATCTGGATACATACTCCAGTAGGCTCCTCGCCCCGTTCCACCATGCTCAATGTAACCACGTTGCTCCAACTCGGATACTGTTTCCCTCACCTCAGCTTCTCTTCGCTGACATAATTTAGCCGCCAGAGCTATATCCATCTCTGGATGCTTGAGCAAATACTGTAAAATAATCAGGCTATCAACACTCAAGTCACGGCCTGCCGTGCTTTCTTCAGTAACAAATAATCGAAATGCCGCATTAATTTCACGCCTAAAAAACACCACAGTGACAGACTCACCGCTTTCACGAATAACAGGAGGCTCTTTACCTTCCATAAGCATCGTACTAAACATACGACTAATACCAAGATTAGTACGGTTAACCAAACGCAAACGGGTAAGAGCCTCTACAAGTAATGGGTTTCTAGCAACAGGCTGATGGTGAAGAATATTGTCAGGATTAATACCACCTATAAACCCCCCGTTATTACTAATTTCAATTCGATTTGAATACAGCTTTACCATCACAGGGCCTGATAACCTTAAATCACGATGACAAAAAGCATTCATCAAAGCTTCACGTAAAGCAATGGCTGGCCAAGTGCGATACTCATAGTGAAACAAGCCTTGCTCGACTGTAGTGATTGGATTAAAAGGCACTAGCAGCTCTTCAATACGCTTAACAGATAAAGGTAATGCGCTCACCTTATCTTCACGTATACCGTAAGTTGTATCAGTACCCATCTGTAAGAAAGTCCAACCACAACCTGGTAAGTACTCACGTAGTGCCTCTTCAGTACCCGCTAATAGAATAGCTGCTCTTGTTATTTGTCCGTGACGGATAAGACCTAGCGTATTTAATAAATCAAGATCAGATAACTGCAGCAAATCTTCAGGTGCTCGCTCTGCTTTAGCTAGGTTACGCAGAGTTTCCATTGCCGTTGCAGAAAACAATCGCGAATCCATTGATCCCACTGTTTCTGCAGTGTAATCAGTTTCACCTGTTTCTACACTAATCTTACCTCTCAAGGTTCCCGTTAACGGCTGACAGTCTTTACCTATACGAATAGTGCCACGCCCAGAGCTATCTGTATAAGGAGGCATGCCAGGATAAACCTGCATCAATAAAATGCGACCTGTACCATATGGCACTGCAAATTCTTCAAAAACTGGCATAATTTTTGGATCAGTCTGATCGTATACCGCTTTTTTAAGTATATTAATATCAACCTCAAGAGGCACACCAAGGATAGCTGCTTCTTGCCCTATAAGTCGATCAGACACTCCGAAGACAACTGTACCGCCACCACCGTTAGCCATACATACAGCCATTTGAACAATAGTTCGGACAGCCTTATCACGACTTTTCATATCCCACTGTTTAAAGTCGAGATCCTGATCCTCTAGCTCATCAGCAATGCAATGATCAAGCTCAAGCAGCAAGTCTTTGATTTGACCAACAGTCCGCATACAACCTACCTATTTAATAAATAACTAAATAATATTTATCCTGATAAGACAAATACCCAACGTGGAGAGATAAACACATTAACAAACCTTAATGTCTACTAAGCTTGGCTTAGAAAGTAAACGGATGCAGCCTTGTGTTCACTATGTAATCTTTAAACTAAGTTGACCAATAAGATTGCATTAACTACAGTTTTTCTTCTTACCTCAAGCTCTTAGGAAGTTCAGGCAACACGCTATAAAGATTACGCCGACCCTCTATGTAGTTTGCTTTTTTAACACCCTTAACAAATTCTGCATGTGGTTTACATATATAACTCACGTCTTTAAGACTACGCCCATCTAGGATTTCTTGATTTTCATACCCCTCTAATACTTCACTTTTCACTAGCTCATCTAGTGCTGTATTCATTGCCTCTATGTTGCGATGCATACGAGGTGAAATATTGCGTGGTGTCTGTGATAAGTAACTCATTAAATTAAAATTGTATGTATGCGATTGACTGGCTTGTCGCCAATAGTGACTAATACGCTTAAAAATATGACGAGCTAACGGATTTTTCATGCTCATTGCTAATTTATAATTGAACATGCGGTAATCCACATTAACAATTGCAGCTATGACCATGGGATGAAAACGTACAAAACACCTAGTGGATGGAGTATTTACATAATTCTTTCTGTTTACTAAGGTCACATGAGGGAAAATAGGTGAGTTCACAACGACCTCGCCTGCGTTCATATCTATTTTTAAGTTTGCCTTATTACAAACCGTTAACGCTTCAACAACTTCTGCATTACTATACGCTTTCCCTACATTTCTAAGCTCTTTTACCACTTCATTAACTGTAAAATGAACTCCCATCTCCTTACCTAAAATTTCTCCCTGCCCATTTGCGGCTAAAAACCTTAGTACATCTTCAACTGCCTCTTCCCTCACTCCGGGATAAACTGATACCCACTTTTTTTCTTTTGTTTTAGGGTCAACGCGCTCTAAATGTGCAGGTTCAATCGTAGCCTCATAGTCAACTCTATCTAATGTGCAACTTCTTACGATTTTAGGCTCTTTAGGCTGTCTACCAGCCCAGTTATATTTGGGCAACGCATCGTAAATAGAAATCGTGTTTGAGTGTATTAACTGCTTATGTAAACTCGAAGTATTATTCGACTTCTCTCCAAAAAAGTTAAATAACGCTAACTTAGTTTGCATGTTTTTGTCATCTGCCATAACTCCGACCTATCTTTTAATCTAGTTTTAGCTCTGATCTGAGTAACTTCCATGCCATGGGTGGGATTTTACGCTCTCCACTCTCCCAACGCTGGATAGTACGCTCAGTAGTGCAAATTAAATGTGCCATTTCTTTCTGAGTAAAGCCCACCTCTAACCTTAGCTGTCTCCACTCAGCAGGAGTAGGGCTGTAATATGACTTTGTTTTATCTGAACTTTCCATAAAAAAGAGGCCAAAGCCTCCCTCCTAGTTACTTGATTTCAATGACATCTTCGATATTGGCTTCTTCGTACAAGTCTTTAATGAATGTCTTTCACGATAAATATAATCATACACGACCAATTGACGTTACGCAAACTTTTAAAATCATTAAAGTAACAGTGTATTTATTTAATAAAATCAAATAGTTATGTGAATATTTGTTAGGTAAATAAAAAACACTAAGGTTCAAGGAATGATGGCAAAGTCAAAGCAAATTTTTTCACCATAACACAACTTATATCGGTATGAGCATACTCAAATGGTCTAAAACAGGGCCTAAATCACTAATTTAATCTTTTTCGTGGTGGATTTACTGTTTAGCAACTTAAATTAAAGCATTTTTTAGGCTAATAAATAGTGTTCGGAGGGTTCAAGGAGTCATGGCAAGATAAGCCAAAAAGAGGGTAGAGGGTTCAAGGAGTGACGGCACAAAGGTTCAAGGAGTCATGGCTTTATCCACAAAAACACACTATAAAATTCATTTTTTAAGTTTTCCCTTTGTTTTTTCACCATTTAAGTTAAAAAAAAGATAAAAATCTCTTCAAATAACTTAAAAACTAGTCAAAAAATGAACTAGGGTTCAAGGAATGATGGCAAGCACAGACTAAAAACCTGTGGATAACCTGCGAAATCTGTGGATAACTTTAAGAGGGTTCAAGGAGTGATGGCACAAAGGTTCAAGGAGTGATGGCACACTAAAAAAAATAAGTCTTTGATTTAAAAAGAAAATTGAGAAAAAACGGAAAACCCCCCTTTTTTATCCTTTTCCCTTATATTAACCCGCCTTTTTTAACTTGGATCACACTGTACATTCCATCATCATCTAAAACAATTTGCTCATCAAAAAATAACAGAAACAAAAAAGCCAAAAAAGGTCACTTCACAAACCTACAAAAAATTACTTTCTTTTAAGCTGATACCTAATCATTCACTCATGTAAGGGAATCAGCTTATGTACACTCTCACCACTTATTTACTTACCACATTAAAAATGCTTACCCTTGGTTTGTATTAGGAGTTATCAAGATGAAAACTGACAACTCCAAATGGGAACGTAGCATTATTGAAAATATTATTTCCTCTATGCAAAAGGAGCATCGTAAAGAACGACGATTCATTCTAATGATTCGGTTACTACGAACTCTTGGTTTTATTCTAATGATGGTTGCTGCAATTCTTCTGGCTAAACGATCTGATATGTTACCGTGGGAAACAAAAAAAAGTCAAAAGCCACATGCTGTTGTACTAGCAATTAAAGGGGCAATATTACCTGAAAACTCAAACAGTGCAGACCGCTTTATTCCTGCACTACAAGAAGCTTTTAAAAATGAATTTGCTAAAGCCGTCATTATTTCCATTAATTCACCCGGTGGTAGTGCAGTGCAAGCAGGACGTATCTACGATGAAGTCCTTAGCCTAAAGCAACAATATCCTGATAAACCTGTTTACGCAGTTATTGATGATATTGGTGCTTCTGGTGGTTACTACGTAGCTATTGCAGCCGATGAAATCTATGCAAATCGCGCAAGTTTAGTCGGTTCAATCGGTGTGATTACATCTAGCTTTGGCTTTGTTGATCTAATGGAAAAAATAGGAGTAGATCGCCGTACTTTTACCGCAGGTGAAAACAAAAACTTTATGGATGCTTTCTCTCCCTTATCAGCAGGTGCTAAAAAGTTTTGGGATAACATTTTAGATCAAACCCATCAGCAGTTTATTTCACGGGTTAAAGAAAATAGAGGCGATAAGCTATCAAACAATCCTGATTTGTTTACAGGTCTTGTTTGGAGTGGTGAGCAAGCGGTTGATCTAGGACTAATTGATGGCTTAAACAACATCCAAGCGATTGCAAGAGACGTAGAAAAAGAAGGAGTAGTAATTGACTACTCGCCTACTGATGACGTTTTCCGCCGTCTAACAAACCGTTTCAGCACTGAAATTCAACACGCTCTATCTAACAACTTAGGAATCCAGTTTTAAGGAATAGCCATGACAACAAAATCAACTAAAAACAAACTACTTATCACAAGCACAATTACAGCTCTAGCAATAGTTGGTGGCGGTATAGGCTATTTTTTACACAAACAAAACCAACAGCTCGAATTACTGCAAAATACATTGATAACAATGCAGCAAGCAAAAGCAGAAGCACCAACACCAACACCAACAGCACCAACATTAGATGCTGAAGCGTTTGAAAAAGCAGTGGAAAAAGCAATAGAGAATCGTATCACTCAAGAAAAAGAGCAAGTTAAGCAAGATCGCTTACAAAACTATCAACTGGCCTCTAACGACATTCCAGATGACAAGCACATCTACGGTAATTACAACGCTCGTTTCACTCTTGTTGAGTTTTCAGATATTGAGTGTCCGTATTGCAAGCGTTTTCATGACACACCAAAAAGCATCGTAGATCAAAGCAAAGGGCATGTTAACTGGCAATGGAAGCACTTACCTTTAAGTTTTCATAACCCGGTAGCAGAAGTCGAAGCACAAGCAACAGAGTGCGTAGCTGATATTGCAGGTAATCAAATGTTTTGGGTGTACTTAGACGAATTATTTAAGCAGACAAGAGGCAATGGACAGGGCGCAGACGTATTAGGGGTAGCTAACAGCTTAGGTATTGATAAAAAAGCGCTACAAGGTTGCTTAGATAGCGGCAAATTCAAAGAGAAAGTACAGAGTGATATAGCTCAAGCTACAAAAATGGGAATCAATGGCACACCCGCTACTTTTTTGGTGGATAATCAAACAGGTAAAAACCAACTATTAAGTGGCGCTCAACCTGAACAAGCCTTTATTGCTGCTATCCGTAAAATGGCGGCAGAGTCCGAAGAAAACGTAACTGAAAAGGAGCAATAATATGTGGGCTTTTATCAATGAAGATTTAATTAAAAACACTGAGTCGGGCTTATGCTTTGAAAAAAGAACAAATGATGATTGGCAAGTAACAAATCAAAGCTGGCACGAAGCGGTTAGTCGATTACCTTCACAGTCAACTATGCAATGGATTCGACAGACTCGGATAGCAGAAATAGAGTGTTCTTTGTGGGCATTATACCGACAACCCAAAGAGGCTATCGAGACGTTTACTTTTCCAGAAGTATTTTCTTAAGTGTTGGTAGAAGTAATGTAGGACTACTACTTTTCTTCTGAAGAGAAAAAGCGATCTTACGGGTCGCTTTTTTATTATCAAATTTCGGCATGCCGAAATAATACACTTGTTTTCAATGTTTAAGCGTGGAATAATAGCAGCTATAATATCACTTGATGACATTTAGGCGTTTAAGTATTATCGTGTAGTACGATAGTCTAAACGCATGTTAATTTGCTATAAGGTCTTTTTTTATGACACACATCATTAGCTTTGCAAACCAAAAAGGCGGGGTAGGAAAAAGTACTCTTTGTCTACAAATGGCTTTTTATTTAGCTGAGCAAAGCAAAAAAGTTTTAGTTATTGATTTTGATCCGCAAGGTAATACATCCTCTCGCTTAGCGCCTAAAAATGAAGATTTATCACCCTATTTTCATGGCACAAGCACTTTAAATTTATTTACAGAGGGGCTTGATGATATACAACCTTTATCTTGCCCGTCAGGTGTTGATCTGATCTATAGCTTAGTTAATGACTCTGAGTTATCTGAATTAGAAACCATTGAAGTTCACAAGGCATTAGTACCAGGTGAAAATCTACGATCTATTTTACCTCAGTATGATTATGTGTTGATAGATTGCCCTCCAAGCTTGGGCAGAAAGCTAATTGCGGCTCTTTCTTTCTCTACCCATGTCGTATGTCCAGTTCAACTATCTGGGTTTGCTGTAGATGGCGTAGAAGGACTGTTAACCACTATAATTGGTATTCAACAGAATATTAACTATGAGTTGAATATCGTGGGCGTAGCCATCAATAAAATGGATGCATCGGTAAGTCACGAGAAAGCACTGAATTATTTAAACGCTGAAATACCCGACTTAATTTTAAAGAGCATCATAAAACATCGTCCACCATTAGATCGAGCAACCAGTGAAGGTATACCTGTTTGGTCATTAGGTTATGGGCATGTAGCAGCAAGGGAAGTCAAAGCGTTATTAGATGAAATTTTAGAAAAGGTTATTTAAAAAATTATGAGAAATATAAGAAACTTAGCAGCTCTAACTAATTCAGTTTCTAATGTAAGACAAGTTTTACAGCTCCCTTTAGACCGAGTTGTTTCTAAGCCCCAAGTGCGCGTTCAATTTAGAAATTTGAATGAATTGGCTGACTCCTTAAAAGAAGAAGGACAACAAAGTCCAATTATTGTCAGTCCAAAAAACAGTCGTGGTGAATACGTTATCCAGAAGGGTGAGCGCAGGTGGCGTGCCGCTAAACTTGCTGGCTTAGAAAGAATAGACGTTATTATTAATAACAAAGACCAAAGCCCTATAGAGTTACTAGCAGGTCAGCTTGTTGAGAATATTCAGCGCGATGACCTAACACCTTTGGAAATCGCAGAAGGTATTAATAAACTAACGGGATCGGGTTGGTCAAAAAGCAAAGTAGCACAACGACTAGGTAAAAGAAATTCCTATGTGACCTTGTACTCAACAATTCATAACCTCAATGATGATATAAAAGCTCTACATAATGATGGGCATGTTACTGATGCGACAGCTTTATCTTTGCTGGGTAGAATTTATGAATTGGATCAAGAGCAAGCCCGTTCTTTTTTCAATGAAATTAGAGAAAATGAAGGAATGAGTCGTGAAAGAATTCGCCAGTTCTTAGCAAGATTAACAGCTTCACCAGACGAAGAGAATTATGCTGAAACTGATGACTCAGAAGATGTTAAGTATCAACAAGTAGAACAAGAGCCAGCTGATAGCCAAGCAGGTTCCAATGAAATTCTAAGTGAAGAAAATTCAGGTCACGACCAAACAGGTATTCAAACTAGCTCTTACGAATCTGATGGTTTATCTATTGGTCAGCAACAGTCTCAACCTACAACTTTCACCGATGACGAGGAGCGTGATGAGGCGTATGTAGAACCTAATCATGAGGTTAGTCATACTGTTTCTACTCACTCTAAGCAGGCTGAATATTATGAAGAGGCTATCAATGCCGGTGCGCATCAAATTGGCTCAAATAATCTCTTGATCGAAGTTCTTGTTTCTGATGGGAAAGAAGACCATATCGCTCAACTCATGTTAGATTTTGTGTCTGATAGTAGTGATATGGCGTGGGTGTTAATAGATGGTAAGCCTTCAGAGATAGATGTAACTACTATTTCTATTTTGGAAATCAGAGATAAGTCGCATGAGTAATAAGCTTTTTACTAAAGAGTTAGCTGATATTTATGCTATTGCGACTGTTGATCGTTTGGTGTCGAGAAAGCTGTATATTCTTTATTGCATAGCGACAGAGCAAGAGCCTACTATTGATTTAATTCAAGAAAAAACAGGGGTTCCCATTCCTTCTATCAGGCGTATTATTGGCCAGCTACGTCATGAAGATGGATTTTCTTTGAACTTTATACGTCATAAAAAAGAAAAAGGAAAAACATTGCCGTCGGGGAAAACAGGGCATTATGAAATAGAGCCTTGGACTAATATCAATCAAGCTGAGTTTTTATTAACCTTTCCTGAAGTAGCAGAAAACTTAGTGAAACCATAAAGCTTATGAATGCTAAAGGCTTTGATGCCAAATTTGATGAAGGCGTAGAAGATATACTCGATGACCTAGACTTATCGACTGCGCGTCGCGTCAATCAGAACACAAAGCGAGTGAGTGTTGACTTCCCTGCTTGGGTGGTGGACTCCCTTGATCGTGAGGCAGCAAGGATTGGTGTGACAAGGCAATCCATTATTAAGATTTGGTTAGTGGAGCGATTAAAAGAAGAGATCAATAGATAGTTACTGACCTAACGGTTTAGTCTCATTGTCAAAGGCAAGCTACTCCTAGTCATGCAGGAAAGCTTGCCTTCCTGTTTTACGCCAAAGAGCAGGAGTTTCCGCAATTTTCTGCAAATAGAAAACTATACGTTATCACTATTTTGGATGATTGCACCGAGCGCGAAGATGGCTAGGGATATTATGTAAGCCTTCTTTATTCACAAACGCCCAATCGCGCTTGTCCATGTCTTTGCCATAGTTGCAATATCGTTCCCAACGGCTCAGTTCGTAATGTGAGTAGCCTTTGCCTGGCGTAACGTTGTAGCTTTCGGTTAAGTCTACGATGGCAACGTTCAAAAGTGATGATGGACGATTTCGAGGTAATCGCTCATTACTCTCAATACCACCCAATGTATGAATATAGGCAGCTTCCCTTAGTGCAGCTCCGCCACGTCCAGCATTGCCCCAGCTCACCGCAAAATGACGGTTTACTTCCTGTGTTTTTAGTGCTGCCGATTGCTGTTGAGCTAATTCTTTTTTCAAAAATAAATAAATCTGATCATTAAGTAGGCTAGGTTCATCAATCATTGTTTCCCACGCTTGATTTACCCGTTCATCCAACTCCGCAATAGAGACGGGAGGGTTAGCTTGAAAATTTTGTTTGTACTTTCCTAATGCTTCATTCATTTTAGCTGTGGAACATCCAGCTAAAACAAGTACCGCAGATGCGGCAAGGAATATGAAGGATTTTTTCATTTTTTTTCCAAAAAAGTAGTCATGGGTAAAGTGTAGAAAAAAACTCAGCAACTACTCATGGTTAAGTGTCCCAAAAACGGCCTTTAGCGGTAGGTGGCTATGCGGCGTCAGGTTTTATGATTAAGACGTAGCAATACTCTTTTGTATTTTTTCAAAAAATGAATGAGAAAAAGACTCTATAAATTAACCTCAGCTCTTTTGAGTAAGTTCAACTCCCCTGCTCTGGATGAGGTGAAAGTAAAGACTGTACCTAAAGCACCTAGCCGTGTTGTAGGTAATGAGCTTCATTCTTTGTCACTTCCGATTCCCGTGTTTCCAGCAACCGAACCCCAAGATTTACTTAATGAACATAAAGAACAGGTAACGAAAATACGTAATGTTCTAGGGCTATCAATAAATGAAACTCAAAAGTATTTAGATCCTGTGCTATTGAGATATGTAGAGACTGTACATTTACTTCCCGCCTCTGAAATACATCATCATCGTGCTATTGGTGGATTGTTAAGCCATGGTTTAGAGGTGGCATTTTGGGCTGGTCAATGTTCGTTGGCTTATTCTTTTGATTACCAGGGGAAATTAAGTGATAAACGTCAACACATCCTTAGATGGCGCTTAGCGTTTATCTTAGCGGGGTTATTGCACGACTTAGGTAAGCCTGTAGCAGATATGGTTGTGACAGATAGCAGTGGTGAACACCTTTGGTCGCCCTTTAATGAGTCCGTATGGGGTTGGTCAAAACGATTGAACATTAGTGGCTACTATGTTTTTTGGCGTAAAAACCGTGTGCATAAGCAACATGAGATAAGTGGTTTTCATGCGGCAAACCGGGTGATTGGGGATGATACCTTAACGTTTATATCTCAATATGACCAAGAGCTACTACCTGCTTTATTTGGTTTGCTTAGCGGTCATCCAGATCGAAGCAGCTTACTTTATCAAGCGGTATCAAAAGCAGACTCACATAGCACTAAAAAAGATCTTGAGAAAAATGGTGTACCAATCAATACCTACATACAAGGTACTCCGCTTGATCTTCGCTTAGTTGAAGTGATGCGTGAACTAAGTAAAAAGACATGGACGACTAACAAGAAAAACAGCATTATTTGGCATTTACCAAGTGGGCTGTATCTTCACTGGGAAAAGGCTGTAGCAGATATAAACCGTACTGTGTCATCCATGAACTTCGTAGGTATACCTAAAGACTCAGGTGTACTTGCTGACACGTTGATTGATAGCGGTATCGCTAAAGCGTATGTTGTGCCGTCTTTAGATACTGGTGAAGAAAAGCAGTATCGTTACCATCCACTTTTAGTTAAAAACAAAGAGGCAAAAAAAGAAAAAACTGCTCTGGATAATTCCGATAACGTTAAAGAGGATAACTATATTTACGGCTTACTAATTACGGATTTCAGTTATGTATTTAATGGCCCCTGTCCAGCCCCACTAACAGACCAAAGTGTTATGGCTATTCATCAAGTCAACATTAAGGAGGATCATCATGCTACAGAGAAAACAGAATTAAAACAAAAAAATGAGCCACAATCAGAAAATGAAGAAAATGATCAAGTAGATGAAAGCACAGAAAACGAACCAAGTGTTCAAGAAAAACCGCTTGTACTTGAAGAGTTGATAGAAAAACTACTAGAGCTAGAGGGAACACCACCGCCTTTAGATGAAAATCCAGAGCTAGAGATAAATGACCATACCGAAGAAGTGGATAGCGAACAATTTAGTGAAAGTAAAACTGAGATTGAAGTTTTACCAGAGACAAGTAAACCAGCGGTTGCGCTTGCATTACCTACTACCTCTCATGTAGCCGTAGAGTCTCCATCTAAAGTGGCTAGAAAAAAGAAAAAACCAAAAAGGTTAATGTTGCCTACCAGCGTTAACAACTCTAATGGCGGTGCTAATTCTAAAAAGCCCAAGAAATCCAAGAAATCGAGAAAACCTACAAATACAGTAGTAACTTTGTCAGATCAACAAGCGGTTTCCGCTACTTCGCAAGTAACGACGGAAGTAGGATCGTCAGTTGAGCAAAGAACAAGTGAAAAACCAATGGCGGTATCTGCCATCATTAATGACTACAAAGCTAAGTTAGAGCAGCAAACGATTCCCCCTGTTACAGAGTGGTTGATGAGTTTAACTGTACCTGCACTCAAGCAAGAAGTGTTTTTAGGAGCTCAGCTATTACGTATTAATCAGCGCCTCTATATTCGTTACCCAGAAGGTATTGAGGCTTTAGGTGAGATGGAGGAAGTGACGACTTTGTTAGCTAAAAACAAAGCCCTCGTCGCAGATCAAAATAACCAATATGTACATAATATAGACGGTCGTTCGGTATTACAGCTGCATGAGGCATTATCCACTCTAATTTCTACAGCCTTAGAAAAGATAGCCATTGCCGTAGACCCTGTGGCGCAAGGAGAGCTAACTGATGTAGAAGAAAAGCCTCCTTTAGATGCCGTCTCAGATTCATTTGAAAGCAACGGTCCTACTGTTGAGCCAATGTCACCTTTACCCGCTGAGTTTTTAGCTCAAAACAGTGTCGTTCATTCAGATTTTGAAAACCCTTTTGATACTGAGCTAGAAGCTGAGCCTTCTGCCACAGATGATGTGCAGCCTGTACACATAGATGATGAAGATGAAGAAAAAACTGAAATTACAGAGTCAGAGGAGGTCGAAACAATAGAGAAAGCACCGTTCGATTTAAGCAATGCTTTAGATGAGTTTATTGAAATGATGAAAGCAGGTCATGGGCGATGGATTCAAGGTGAGGTAACACGAAATGGAAATGAGTTATCTACTAACGACTACTTTTTAAAAGCTGTTTTAAACGAGTTTCCAAAAAAAACAACCAAAAAATCCATTAAGTCTCAAATTTTCTTTACTCATACAGCTACTAATTTAAGACTCGATAACGACACCTTCATACTGACATTGGAAGATAAAAAACAAGATACGTAGTACATGCTCATCACAAACGATAAGTATGTATACAGGTAATTTTAGGGATAGAAAATGAGCATTAAGTACAATGCACTTGAATATGAAATGCCTTGGCGAGAAAACTATGAAGGCCGTGCTGCATTAGGTTGGGTTGCTGCGGCTTTTGCTACAGCAGGAGTTAATTTTCTTTCAGCGATGCCACCAGAGCCATTTTATTATATGTCAGGCATCTGTTTAACGATGGCTGCTTTCCGATTTCCACAAGCTATAAAACTTCTTAAAACGCAGAAAAACCTTTCTGGTCGTGAGTTAAGCTTTATTACTTTAGATGAGCTAAAGAAGAAAATGAAAAACAACCCCGATGATCTTTGGTTAGGTCATGGCTTTGAATGGGAAACACGGCATACACAACGAGCTTATGAAGTGCTAAAGCGCGATACGTCCAGTTTAAGGATTAAAGCTAAAAGCAATGAGTCTCTACCGATGGGGCAAACATGGATTCATGGTGTTGAAACAGATGAAAAAGACATTTATCAGCCCATTAAACACGCAGAGGGTCACATGCTGATTGTCGGTACAACGGGGTCAGGTAAAACACGAGCCTTTGATACGTTAGTATCTCAAGCTATTTTGCGTGATGAGGCGGTAATTATCATTGACCCGAAAGGCGATAAAGAGTTAGCTGATAACGCCAAACGAGCGTGTGAAGCGATAGGTGCGCCAGAAAAGTTTATTTCATTGCATCCCGCTTTTCCAGAAGAAAGCATACGTATTGATGTGTTAGCCAACTTCACTCGATCTACTGAGTTAGCAAGCCGTGTAGCGGCTTTAATACCGTCAGAAACAGGAGCTGATCCATTTACAAGCTTTGGTTGGTTAGCCTTGAACAACATTATTAACGGGCTGTTGTTTACTTATAATCAACCCAATTTGATTTTGCTGAGACGCTACTTGGAAAATGGGGCGGCGGGATTGGTGACGCAATCTATTGATGCTTATGCGACTAAGTATTTAAAAAATGCTGAGGCTAAAAAAGCCCCTTATGTTGCTAAGGTGAATCCTCAAAATAGAGACGCTTATGCAAAAAGAATGATGAACTTCTATTACAACGAAGTACAGCCTTATTATCCAAACACAGACCTAGAAGGGTTGTTAAGTTTATACCAGCATGATGTAACTCACTTTGGGAAAATGATTGCAACCCTTATGCCAGTCATGAGTATGTTGACCGCAGGAAAACTCGGTGAATTGTTATCTCCAAACATTGAGGATTTGAATGATCCACGTGAAATCTTTAATACGACTTCGATTATTCAACAAGCTAAGGTTTTATATATTGGGTTAGACTCACTGACTGATGGCATGGTAGGTAGTGCTATTGGTTCACTTTTTCTTTCAGACTTAACAGCAGTGGCTGGTGATCGTTATAACTATGGGGTAGGTAATCGTCCAGTAAACATCTTTGTTGATGAAGCGGCTGAAGTGATTAATGACCCGTTTATTCAACTCCTTAACAAGGGTCGTGGGGCGCAACTACGACTGATTGTAGCGACTCAAACTTTTGCTGACTTTGCTGCACGACTAGGGGATGAAAACAAAGCGCGTCAAGTGCTAGGCAATATTAATAACGTGTTTGCTCTACGTGTTATCGATACAGAAACTCAAGAATACATAACGGAAGGTCTGCCTCAAACACGAGTGAAGTATGTGATGAGAACACAAGGTCAAAACACAGACTCCAATGAGCCGATATTTCATGGTGGCAACCAAGGTGAGCGTTTAATGGAAGAGGAAGCAGACCTATTTCCCGCTGCACTTCTAGGTCAACTGCCTAATTTAGAGTATGTGGCTAAGATTTCGGGTGGGCGATTTATAAAAGGGTGCTTACCCATCCTTGTAGATGAAAAAACATAGGTTACATTAAAACCATATATTTAAAACAGCCTTGTTTAAAGGAATATTCGTGAGCAAGACACCTACTACTAAATTAAAAAAAACATCGTTTCCTAAAGTGAAGGTTAGAGGTCGAGGGCGTAGTCACACTTTAAGTTTATTATTTTTTGATTGGCCAGTTACGCGCATTGTACTTAATAAATTAATTGCTTTTTTAACTATTATATTGCCACCTAATGAGGCAGAATCGGCGGCACAGACTATTGTTGAGGAGGCATTGCAAGCGTACTCCCAATCTGTGTATCACTTAAACATTCATAAAAATCCTGATCCTGAGCGCATTCGTTTTTTCATTGATGCTGTTATTGGTAAAACGTGCGAGGTGCTACAAGAAGCAAATATTACGATCCATAGCATTAATAGTTTGCAGCTTTCTTTGTATGAACTATTAACGAGTGAGCAACTGAAAACTGTTCTAAAGGAGTCGATAAGTGAAAAAGCCATTATGGATGGTGTTGTGGTTAGTAATGATCCAATTAGCCGTACTACTGGTTCTAGTACCAAGTGACTTAACACAACAGGCAATTGAAAAAGAAACGCAGTATGTACAACGATCTCTTGGCCTTCATAGTCAAAAGTGGATTAATGACAAAGCAACGAACTGGTATCAAACGAGCTTAATTGATTCGGGTGTCTACGAGTCGGTTTATAACCACTTAATACCTACTCAAGCACAAAAAGACGCATCAAGAGGTATGGAGAAAATGGGGGGCTTATGGTTTGATTGGGTTGAGGGAAGGTTAGAGGCTTTTGGAGTGCTTATTTACCAATTTTATACACGGTTGGCTTTATTGCTTATGTGGTTGCCCTATATGTTAGTTTTACTCATTCCTGCGCTTTATGATGGGGCGATGACTAGGAAGGTAAAGCTAACCAACTTTGATTATGCTAGCCCCATATTGCATCGTTATAGTGTGCGTGGAGTTTGGGCTATAGCTACTGGTATGTCTGTACTATTTTTAGCGCCTATTGCGATTGATCCTATTTATATACCTGTGGCACTTATGGTTTCTTGCGTATTAATGGGGTTAGCGGTAGGTAATTTACAGAAGCGTATTTGAAGTCATTTGTAATTAATTTATAGCGGCCTTATGGGTCGCTTTTTTTATGCATAATTTCGGCATGCCGAAATAAAACGCTTGCCTTCCACGCTTAAGCGTGGAATAATCGTAACTATCATATCAATCAATGATATTTAAGTGAGAGGGCTATGAGAAAAATTACACGCGGTTTTGAGATTGACTACGATCAGTGGTTTGATGTTTTCTTACCTATTGCCAACTTTAGCCCAAGTGCTTGTGGGCCAAGTCACTCTGATGGTGATGTGGAATTTCTTTTTGGCTTTGAAACTTACGGCAAAGATTTAGCGCATGTGATCAAGGTAGCAAAAGGCACGCCTAATCATGTCTGGACGCTTATAGAAGAAGATAATGGGTCATTAGTGCTTATTGCTGGTTATCATGTAGTTAATCGTCTTGCCTACCTTATTACTGAGAATCCATGGACGAATCCTAAGCAATTTGCCTATCAATTCAAGCCCACTATATCGTGCAATAACTGTGGGTGGTTTGGACTTACTGATAGTCTTGAAATAGAGTCTATAGCTGATACAGAAACATTTAACGACTTATGCCCAACTTGTCACCATTCTGATTTTAGTGAAATAGTAGAGGATGCGTATGTTTTAATAGCAAACTAACTGTAGTCTTTCCATTTCATTTATTGTTTTTTTAAGGTGTTTGTATGAACAAAACTGAACTTATTGATTTTATTGCTGAGCAAGCTGATCTTTCTAAAAACGATGCGGCTAATGCTATCAATGCTTTCACTGAAGCTATAACAACAACTCTTGCGGACAAAGGTACAGTGTCTTTGGTTGGGTTTGGCTCGTTTTCTGTAACGGAACGTGCAGCCCGTGACGGTCGTAATCCTCGTACGGGTGATACCATAAAAATCGCGGCAAGCACACAACCTAAGTTTAAGGCAGGCAAAGCATTGCGTGATGCTGTGAATTAACCGCTACTAATATAGATATAGGGGCGGTAAGAGCTGCCCCGTTTAATCATTATATTGTTATTAAGTACAAGAAGTGTTTTTACAAAAACCTCTTACCACCCTAAAAGGTTCCCTACGTGCAGTAGAGAAAAGCTAAAAGCAGCCATAATAAATACACTATCTACTTTTACCATTTTAGGAACGTATTATGGAACCTGTCCGAATACCGCGCCGTGTTGATGAACCGCCCCACATTTTGCTTTGGAGTGCTGACGAGTTAGCACCTTTAATACTGGGCTTAGTTATTGGCATGGTGATTGAAAAAGCGTTGATCTGCACAATAGGAGGGTTATTAGTAACGCGCTTATACTCCCGTTTTCGAGACAACCATCAAGACGGTTACTTACTGCACTTAATTTATAAAATGGGCTTGTTGCACACCAAAGCTCGCTCCATGATAAACCCGTTTATTAAAAACTTCTTTCCTTAGATGTTTGTCCATAACAATCATCTTATTTCTCTCCTCTTTTTGCCGCTGACTCATCAGCGGTTTTTTTAAGTTCTTAGTAGCTGTTTTTGGTCGCTTGGCTTAGTGGTAAAACGGTTACTTTGGCGCAAAATCAAAGGTGTTATTTGTTTGTTTTGTATGAACATCATGGAGAAAACTATGGATATTAGTATGGCACTAGATCGTGTTAAAGAAATTCAAGACGAGAAAAAAAGAATCCAAGGACATCTGAAATATATTGAGCTTGGCTACACCACGGATGCTCAAAAAAACTATAGAGTTAGGTTTGATTTACCTGAAACGATAAGGAATAGAAATCAGGTAAATGATGATCTACCTGCAAGTCATACCGCTAACATTCATTTGGATGAGGTCACAGTCAAGCAATTACTTGAAAAAGAGCTTAGTGAATTTAATGCAGAACTGGAAGTCTTGTCACCTGTCATTGATGCTGCTAATACTATGCTGCGTGAGGCGATAGAACAGAGAAATTAATCAATTCAAATAAATAGTCAGTTTTTTAATAAGCTACTTTTTTAAATTATAGAGTGAGGTTTTTATGTCAGAAAAAACATTAGATGAAGTGTATGCAGGAGAAGAGCTAGAGCTTGCGCGTAGGGATTTGATAGGTGTGGTGAATGAGGTTGTATCTTGGCTTGAGGGAGGAGAAGTTGATCCTGATATGTTGGGGTATATATCATCATTTCTTTCTTCTATGACCTATGATTTCCCCCAAAACCTAGATGATTAAAAGACCGTAGTAGATATTGAAGGTTAAATAAAACTGACTGTTAAGAAGTTTTGAGTCTAATTTTTCAGATTAGCTTTTTGTGTTTTTATGACTTTTTTTAACCGCTGCTTTATCAGCGGTTTTTGTTTGGGCGCTCTAAAAGGTCCTTTTGGGTCATTTGGTATAGCGGTAGTACGCCTCTCTTATAAGAAAATAAAGCTATTCCCTTTTTGGATATGAGCAGTGAGGCGCATTATGAAATTCCTTAAGTTTATCCGTACCTATGAGGGTACTCAAGCAGAAAACAGATGGTTGCGGCTATTTGTAGGAGGGCTTGTTGCTTTGACCCTTATGTTGGCAGTTAAAAGCTTTTCTCAAGAAACCGTAGTGGTACTACAGCCACCTACCTTAGAAGAGGAAGGTTGGTTAATGAAAAATCAATCTTCTCAATCCTACCAAGAGGCATGGGGCCTATTTCTCGCCAGTATGTTAGGTAATGCCACTCCCGCTAACGTAGGATTTCTAAAAGAAAAACTTAGTCCTCTATTAAGCCCTGATATTTTTAATGAGGTTATTGAAGCCATACAGGTTCAAGCTAATCAAATTAAAACGGATCGTGTCACGATGCGCTTTGAGCCTCGCTTTGTTGTTTATGAAGATTCTAATAACCGCGTTTACGTTCAAGGTTATTCCTTCATTAAAGGGGTATCAGGCATTGAAGATCGTACAGACAGAACGTATGAGTTTGAAGTCCAAGTCAATCGCTATCTTCCACAAGTCGCCTACATAAATACCTATGAGGGTAAGCCACGTACCAGTCGAGTACGTCAACAAATTGAACGCCGTGAAGAAATGAGGAAAGAACGTGAAGATTAATAAATTAAGCACCCACTTATTAAGCGCCTCGTTGTTGCTAAGTAGTCCGTTGGCATGGGCAGAGACGGATGATTTCGATATACCTGCGGTAATGCCAACTAGCCAAACCAAAACAGTGCAAGTTAGCCAAGAGCCTAAGATACCTACGGTAGCCGCTAATGTCATGACAAACGGTGTACCACGCCCTATTGGGTCTACTACTAAAACTCCCATATCTATAGGTAATCATGCCGATAGTCGGCTTGTAATGCAGCCCGGTGTTAATCAGATCGTACCCATTGCAGTAGGCCATTTAAATCGTTTAGTGACTCCTTTTGCTCAGCCTGTGGCACGTACTGGATCAACAGCAACGCATGAAATTGAACAAAATGTGGTGTATATCGGTACAGACGTAGAGGAACCCGTCACCGTATTCATTACTGAGCAAGGAGATCAGTCTCGCGCCTTTAGCCTAACGCTTGTACCGCAGCGCATACCTCCTAGAGAACTGTTTTTAACCTTTTCTGATGGCTTTCAAATGGCGGGTATTCAACACGCTAATCGCAATGCTGAAAAGTGGGAAATGAATCAGCCTTATGTTGATACCATCCGCTCTTTGTTTAGGCACATTGCGCTTGGTGAAGTGCCACAAGGTTATTCCATATCAGGGATTTCATCCAACGTTCCAAGACCCACCTGTCAGATGCCGGGATTAAGCTTTGATTTTAACCAAGGCCAAATGTTAGTCGGGCATAGTCTTTCTGTCATTGTTGGTGTGGCGCGAAATGTAAGCGGTACACCCATTGAGTTTAAAGAGGCGGCTTGTGGAAACTGGGATGTGGCGGCTGTTGCTGCATGGCCTCGAAACATCTTAAAACCTGGTCAAAAAACCGAAGTGTACATTGCACGAAAAGCCCAAAGAGGTATTGGTAACACCACGAAGCGACCTTCTTTAGTTAATTGATGGGGTGAGAAATGATTAAAAAACACTGGTCACAACTTAGCCCAAAAGTTAAACGTATCGTTATCATCGTTGGCATAATCGCAGCACTGGCTCTTTTGATGAAGCTGTTTTCATCAGATAAAGATACCAGTAACCGAAAAAATAAGCGTGAGGATGTAGTACGTCATGTTTTAACAGACCGTGATACACGAGTGGTTAGCTTAGAGGGTTTATCGGCAGATCTTAGATTACTGCGTAACGAAAATGAAAATAATAAGCGCACTGTAGATAAGCTAACTCGTGAGTTAGAAAGTATAAAAAGTGGCGGTGATGTAACGCCAAAAATAGAAGGTCAATTAACAGAGCTAGAAGCTCAAATTAAAAGATTGCAAAATGAGCAGGATGAATTAAGTAGCCGAACACTGCCAACTTCCGATGTTAATCCACTTGATAAAACGGGGGTTAATGATGACGAAGAAAGTTCATTTGATACAGACTCACTTGACGCAGGAAGTGAAGATTTTGATGCGCCCACTAGCTTAGAAATAGACCCTACTAATCCCAATGCAGTTTTTGATCGCCGTTCGTGGCCCACAACAACCCTTAGTGCTACTACACCACGTTCTTCGGACAACAATAAATCACCATCTACTTCAGGCTTTCAAATTAAAACACACCAACAAGTCATAGAAGAAGCTGAAGAAGATGATGTTAAGGATGAAGAAAGTATATTTCTACCCGCTGGCTCCATTCTTACAGGTGTATTTCTTAACGGTTTAGATGCGCCCACAGGTCAAGGTGCTAGGCGTGATCCTTTCCCTGCCACATTACGTATTCAAAAAGAAGCTATCTTACCTAACCGATTTCGCGCTGATGTTCGTGAGTGTTTTTTAATTGTGGCTGGTTACGGTGATTTGAGTTCTGAACGGGCTTACCTTCGCGGTGAAACTATTTCATGTGTTCGTGAGGATGGTGGTGTTATTGAGTCAAACCTTGATTCTTACGCTGTGGGTGAAGATGGTAAAGCAGGGGTACGGGGCCGTTTAGTGTCTAAACAGGGTCAGATCATCGCTAAATCACTTATGGCTGGCTTTATGAGTGGGGTGTCTAAGGCGTTTGATGTAAACCCAATTCCCATTATTGATACAAGCGGTGGCTCTCAACAATATCAAAGAAACTCGATGAATGCTGACTGGGTACAAAGTGCTGCGGTCAATGGCGCGAGTTCTGCCTTAGATCGAGTCGCTGATTTTTATATGGATATGGCCGATGGAATGTTCCCTGTTATCGAAGTCGATGCAGGTCGTCAAATTGACATAATTATGAGCCGAGGCACATCGCTACAACTGAAAACAAAACGTTAAGAGGATTGTATGAAAAAGATTGCACCTAAAAAAGGCCGTTTGAGTCGCTTCAACATAAAAAGGCTCCCTTTATTATGGATTCGTGGGTTTAGCGTTTTAAGTTTTGTTGCGTTAACTGGATGTTCGTCACTAACAAGTATTGGTGAAAGTGAATATTCCTGCCCCGGCACACCTGACGGAGTGAAGTGCATGAGTACGCTCGATGTTTACAACGCAACAAATGACGGCCATGTACCGCGTCCTATGAGTGCTAAAGAAGCTAGTGAGGGCGTGGTGAATGTAAGTTCTAACGTTTCCATGGGTAGCGAGCTATCCAATATGCAAATTGCGAGGCAACAAGAGCAACAGTTTATTAATAACTATGTAGCACCTTACTTACCAGATAAACCGATTCCAATTCGTACTCCTGCTGAAGTGATGCGAATTTGGATTGCACCTTGGGAGGATCAGAACGGAGATTTAATCGCCACGGGATATGTTTTTACAGAAATTGAAGCAAGACGATGGGTAGTAGGCGAAGAACCCGCTCCTTCTTCCCCAACGCTAAGACCTTTGCAGATCAATAAAGAAAATTAGTTTTCACTTTGTTATTCATTTACTTTTAAAGGATCAGTGTCATGAATACGGCTGACTTAAACCAAGTAACCAATCGAGCTCATTCTCGTCAAGATATAACTAAAGCAGTTGTTTTGGTATCTATTATTTCTTTGTTTTTTATCACTACCGTCTATGCGGGTACGGATAACGGTGCATTTGATGAAGTGTGGATCACGCTTAAAGACTGGACTCAAGGTACGCTTGGGCGAATTGTTGCAGGAGCCATGATTTTAGTTGGTGTCGTGGGTGGTATTGCTCGTCAAAGCTTAATGGCTTTTGCAACTGGTATTGGTGGTGGTGTTGGGCTATATAACGCACCTGAGATTATTGAAACTATTATGACGGCCACCCTAGAACATGCTCACACGATCAATGCCGTATCTGCACAGATTGGTAATGGCTTAGGTTTTTAAGGTTTTTTTGATATCCAAAAGAGGGGAGTACATCATAGGTTTTGAGGCTGTCACCGATGCCGCTACGGGCATAGCGATGCATATAACTCAACAACATACGATTGATTTCGTCTCCCATCTTGCAGTCTCATACTTATGTTTTCACATAAAGCCATCTATAAACAGGTGGCTTTTCTATTTTAATAGCCTACATTGCACCCGAAAAAGACTCTTTGACACCGTGAGATTCGCTTGATTTTAAGTATTTTTAGAGTACTAATAATTTTTTTAATCAATGGATTGTGAAATTCTTATGTTCTTACAAGACTTGCCTAAAGACGCTTTAGCGTTATTAGTGGCTGTAATGATGCTAGGTGCTAGTTCCATTCAGTATGCGCTTAATCGGTTGGGTGAAATTAAAAGGTTTAATTTCGCTATTTTAAGGAGGGGGCTATGCCTCAAGCTTATATAAAACTCAGACAACTAATATGGTTGCTTTTGTTGTTCTCCCTATTTGGTGCTCTTATTAGTGCCAATTTTGCTTATGCTCAAACAGGTAACCCTCCTAGAGGGGCTGGGTATGTGTTAGGGAATAAATACTATTTCACTGCAAATAAAAATGAATCTTCATTTAGAAGTTGTGCTGCTCAGAGAGTTACGTCAAAACAAGTTTGTGCATCTACTAAAGAAGTAAGGACTGTTCGGTCACGGTTATATCTTCAGGGAACCCAAATATGGGCAACTCAGTGGATGGAGCATACTAATCATAACTATCAAATGGTGGGGGGGCAGTGTGGTACTGAAGGTAGAAGAAGAGGATTTAAAGATGAGGATTATGGTGGTTATGGGTCTGGGCCTGCATGGATTTGTAAATTTGAATACCGAACAGAAAATGAATGTGCAAGTTATGGTACTGAATATACAAGAGGTGCATGTTTAACTTCAGCGCAAGCATGTAGTGAAAACTCTACTCTTTGTGGGTATGTTAATAATCATTTAGATTGGTTTAATAAACCACCAGTCGCTTCAAACGTAAATTTAATTACCAAAGAAAATATAGAAGGCTCTGTTACTTTGGTAGCAACCGATCCAGATGGGCCAACACCAACTGTTTTTAATGTTTCAACTCAATCACCGTATGGCACGGCCACGATTAGCGGCAATACTTTAACATTTAAACCTAACCAGAACTGGTTTGGATCTACTACGGTAAGTTATCGAGCACAAGATAATAAAGGAGCTTGGTCTAATACTGCAACAGTAAATATTACTGTAACAGAGCGTAGATTAGTTGAGGATGATTTTATATACGATTCTCTCACTCGTTCTGGAGTTGTAAAAATTAGAGGGATTGATGATGTAACTACCCCGTAAAATAATACAGATGACTCGTAGAATTTCTTTTAAGCTAAACGAAAGGAGTTTGACGATGAGCAAACGAAAGACTGAAAGCCAAATTGTGGCGATTT
>NZ_JBYBKW010000010.1:0-44787 GCF_057475285.1 Paenalcaligenes sp. DL 309 | reverse complement strand
ACCCGGTAAGCCGACGCAGAATGCATTTGTGGAAAGTCTGAATGGTAAATTTAGGAATGAGTGTTTGAACTTACACTGGTTCAGAACGATTAACGAAGCCCGCTATGAAATTGAACAATGGCAACGCCATTACAACGACGAAAGACCACATAGCACCTTAAACTACTTGCCACCGGCAATTTATGCAAAACAGGTGGCATAATAGCTAAAATCTCATCGAACTATTGGTGTTAATTGAGGAGATAGGTCAATCCATCCTATATCTATCCAAAACATACAATTCGCTCTCTGTAATTCTTCTATGAATAATTACTCGGCTGAAAAAACGCAATTTCATTACTACGTACTTTCGTTGCGTCAATACCCATCTCAGAAAGCAAGCTTGGGATTTTAACCTTAAACTCTTCAAGCCATTCTTGAAAAATATTTTCATCTCCAGGAATGACCTCTACTTCTTTTTTAGGCCTTAGTTTATTATCATTTAATAACCGTAAAACCTCCCAGTCTCTTAGTATTTTTAGGTTTTTGATTGTGCCTGTAATTCCAAATAACATTGGATAGACTCGTGAGGACTGATCTGTCACTAGAGTAGCTACAGAAATAATAAGTAGAGGGTCAGTCAAGCCCTCTAAAACACAAAAAACGCCATTAAACTGTTGAGCTTGTTCCAATGCCTTAGTCATTAATGGGTGACCGACTCCCATTAAGTTATCAGGCTTAGATTCTCCTTTACGACTAAAGCTGACGTTTTTATATTGGCTGCGTATAGCATGTGAGGTCATCCAGCTTTCAGGAGTTTTAAATGATATTTCAAACTCACTCTCTGCAAATGGACGGCGTTGGTTGAAAGCAATTAAACGTTGAAAAAATGGTAATAACTCAGGTAGGTCAACGGGAGGCACGTCTTGCAATCCTGATAAATCAAAGCCTTTAGCATTACCCACTAGTTGCTTTACTGTATTAACAGCAGTCTCACCGCCTAGAGTTCCTGTTTTTTCATTAAACCAACTATCAAAACGCTCACGGGGAACATTCGAGGCATTGAGAAATAAATCCTCAAATACTGCATCTCCACTCATACCTAAAATTAACTGTAGCAAATCTTCAGGCTCATCCATTGCAGAGCCTACTGTACGCATAATATCAGCTAACTTAGTTTCTAATTTATCCCAAATTAATGCTTCTACGGTTGCAGCATTACGTAAAGAAACCACTTTAACTGATTTTTTTTGTCCATAACGATTTAATCGTCCTACACGCTGATGCAGACGCATAGGATTCCAGGGAAGATCAACATGAATTAGGGCACTACAATTTTGTTGTAGGTCAATCCCTTCGCCACCTGCTTCGGTGGAAATAAGAAAACGAATATCGCCAGAATTAAATGCTTGGCATGTGGCCTCTCTACGTTTACTTAAACTGCGTATGCGCCCATCAGGAAATAAAACATGATTAAGCTTATTATCACCATTGATAAAACCAACTGTATTTTTCCCAAATTCGGTCATTAAGGCGGAAACGATTAAAGCCTGTGTTCGTTTATACTCGGTAAAAAGTAAAACAGACTCATCAGGAAAACGCTGTTTAATTATTTCTATGACGCGTAATATGCGTGTTTCTTCTGTTACAGCTTCACCGGCTGCGATTAGCTCAGTTAAGTAATTATGCTCGTCTATCATTAACTTTAACTGAGCTTGCTTTTCAGCTTCAGCCCATCTAGCTAAAGCATGCATACTCTCATCTTCGTCTTCTGGTTCATCCAGAGGGTTTTCTAGCTCTTTCTTAGAAACTTCAGCCGCCTCGTATAATCTTTTTTGACGATTTTTCAGAGCTGACACGACAGCAGCAATAGAACTTGAGGCAAGCTTTTGCAGAGCAATTAGTACTAATATTACTTGTCCCCCCTCTGTCTTACTCAGGGATGAGGCATAGGCTTTACCCGCCATAATAAACTCAGACATCCTTTGGTAGAACTTTTCTTCTGCGTCTGTATAAGTGAAAGTTTCTGGAAATTGTTGTACAGGATGAAATAGTCGATTTCCCTGCATATCAGTGGCTTTTTGCTTGGCATTACGAATAAGGTAGTTAGGTAACGCTTTTAACATTTGCTCCTCATCTTTTTTAGGACCAAATAAATTACTGTTTAGTAAGCTCATCAACGACCAAAAACCATGACTTTTACCTCGGTGCGGAGTTGCTGTAAATAAAATACATGAATCTACTTTGCCAGCACGTTGTAACTTATCAACGAGAGAAAAGCCCAAGGTCCTACTGGATCGATGCTCTACATTTAAATGATGGGCTTCATCTACAATCAACATATCCCAAGCAGGGGCATCAAGTAGTCGTTGGTGTCTATCATTATGGTCTGTGCGTAATGTAGATAATGAGGCAATCACTACGGAATGAATACCCCAATAGTCTGTGCGCTCAGTGTCCTGTTGAGGATGGTAAGTTGATGCTCTTATGTCAAACATACTTTTTAAACGCTGCTGCCACTGCTCAACCAGCTTGGGAGGGGTAAGAATAAGTAATCGTTGTACTCTACGATTAGCTAATAAAGGCCAAAGAATGAGCCCCGCCTCAATAGTTTTGCCCATTCCCACATCATCAGCAATCAGTAAACGAATTGGCCACGTTTTTAACGCTTGATGGCATACCCAAAGTTGATGAGGTAATAATGAAATAAGGGATCGAGTAAATACTCCCCATGAGTTATTTACAGAGGCGATTGCTTCAGCTTGCGCTTTTAAAACAACCTCTGTTGAAGGACTAATCAGCTGCTCCGCAATCGCGTCCTCTACGTTTACTACCGGAGTTAACTCACTAAGAAGTAGTTGCTCTATACCATGGGCAAAACGTATAACAGCAGTGTCTACTTCAAGCATCATAAGAGTGCCTTGTCCATGCCTAGCATGTATCACACTCATGCTTGGTTTAAAGTTATGCATGATAATCCCTACTATCTAATTCCTCATCCCATTGAGAGATTTCATGCAATAAACCTTCATCCTTAGAAAGAATGAGTAGAGGGATATCATAATCACCATAAAAGTTTTTAGCTTCTGGGTCTGTTATTTCATCTTGCAAAAAATCATATATATCCTGACTATTTTCTACTTCCTGACAACCCAGCTCCATTAGAAAATCTTTAACTCGTTGTCTAGGCATGTATGCCATTTTCTTTGCAATCTCTGATGAGAGGACATCTGTACGTAATAACTCTCTGATAATCAAATGATGACCTAAATGTAGTGTTTTCTCTATTGAAGGCATATTTAAACCCGAACCACTTAATGATGAATCTGCCTCTGGAGTCAATAAGTTAGCAACTTGATTTGACTCCCTGTAATCAATACCTTTAAATAATTCAACGTAGTCATCAAACCAACGAGCAACGCGATAAAGTCTGGGGAAGTTATCAATCCAATATTCAAACCTGGTATCTAATCTACTGTCTTCTGCGTATTCACGCAAAATGGCCATCCACTCTTGCTCGCTAGTTTCAGGGTTTTCATACACAATCGTATCCCACCAGCCTTTTTCATTTAAAAAAGAAACAAATCCTTTATGCTGTTGATCTGTTACTCGTCCCATGCGTGTAAAAACAGCAAGGCTAAATAGTGTCATCCAGGCTTCTTTGTCATCATTGGCTAAGCCCGTTATATCTACTTCTTCTGGCCAAAACTCTTTTTGATATTTCTTTAAATATTCATTACGATGCACTTTCCACCATTTTGAAATAGTTGATAAGGTGGGTGGTAGCGAGTATAGTCCTACCGTAAGCTCCATCTCTTCATTAATAGATGAATCGTTTAGCCTTCTAAGAACCTCTGTTTTTTCTCGATCTGTACATTCGCTAAAGCATTTATCATCAGCGTTTAGATCAAAAAGCCAGTTTCCCGTATGTTTATGATTTAATATAAATCTCCAAACATCACTTTCATCCAATGATCTAGCTAGTACTCTTAGTACAGCACTTTTTTGCTCGAAGGTTTCAGCATCAAGACACCACTGTGCTTGCTCATGATATAAGGGAGAGTAAAACTCTAAGTAGTTGGAGAAGCTAATCCAGCCTTCAATAGAGTGATATTCCGAATGTAGTTGCAACTCAGCTGGTGCCAGAGTATTTAGTCCCTGTCTATTTTTTAAAGCATCTAAATTTACAAGATTGCCTATATACTTCCAGCTATTATTTTTGCTTTTGAGCTTTATGTCTTGTAAGTATTTATCCCATTGAGTTTCTGTGAAGTAATGTGGCCAACTTTCAATGATTCTGGCAAGATAAGGCAGGTCCTCAGAGTGTAATCGCTTCTCGTGACCTAAGGTATTAACCAAAACTTCTTCATCTAAAATAACTACTGATGATTTATTAGTGTCTAATATCTCAGCTTCTAATAACCATTCATAAACACTATTACTTACCCATTTTTGGATTGAGTGTTTTTTTCCAAATAGTGGCCAACTAGACAGAAGCTCAATAGGAATATTTTGCTTAATTACTAGACGTAGCTGATTGATTTCCATTAACCCTGTATGGTCAGGTATATTTAACCCACTAGGTACTAGTTTTGTTACTTTTACCACCTGCTTAAAAAGCTCTTTACCAAAACGACTTAATAAAACACTATCTTGTGAAATAGACGTGTCATCATCATTGCTTTCGTGCATCTTCACGACTTGCCAAAAACTAAGCCAAAACTGATTTACAGTCATAGATTTTGCTAAGTGCAGCTTTTTAGACCATGTAACCCAATCTTGGCATGTTTCATTTATGAGGGTAATGACTAAGGGTGCTATTTCCTTGGCCAGTCTTTCAGCTAGATTCTGATTTTTCGCAGCTGCTTCACCTTGAGGTAGACTTCCCCGACCCGTATCAATAGAAAAATTAGCATTAAGCAACATACCTTGAGCCTCCATACCTTGGGTCGGCGCATTCACCCATACGGCAGGGATTCCATGAGTTTTTCTAGATGAAATGTTTTTCTTAATGCCGCTACTATCTAATGATAAAGCCAGATGCCCTAAACTAGATTCAAATACTAGTAAATTAATAACAGCAAAGCCTTTTTTACTAGATATGTTAACTTGACCTAGGAAGCAATTAGATTCATTTCTATCAGCGGATAATAAACAATCAGGTTTCCATCGAAATGCATGCTCTGATATTGTTATATGATTTATATTACGAGTAAACACCGTACACAAGCTCGCTAGTCGCTTAAACCGAGATAGCAAATTATATTTATTATCTTGCTTTACACTTAGCTCAACAACGGTTGGTTGTAGATTTGTTGTACCTTGAATAGCTTTTAACTTCTCTTTCGCTTCACTGCTTATATCATCTAAAACGGGTAAGCAACCCGCTACTATTTTAAAGCGTAAATCCCCACTGGCTACTATCGGGTTATCGCAAGCTAAAAAAGTACTTTTGAAACCTAATCCAAACTTTCCTGTTGTTACGTTTTCATCACTTTTCCCTGAGGCCCCCAGCATTAACATACGCTCTATATCTTGACGATAATGATAAAACCTATCTTCATTGTGCTCAGAGTAATTGATGGGCCGACCCCAATGTATGAGTACAACACTATGATTAGTAGTTAGTACAGCAAAATGTCCTATCTCTTGTTTGGGAAAAGTAGGTCTCTTTTTTATCTGTTGTATTTCCTGAAACTCGCTAACAGCATCATCTGCATTTTGCAAAATTTCAAAGGGTATACTTGATAGTTGGTACTGACTATCTTGAAGTTTTCTTTTAATAGCAGAAAGAATCGTATTCTGTACATCAGCATTATGTTCTACTAAGTTTGATAGTTTATTAGCAGCCTCTTTAAGCTTAGCAGATGCCTTTTCGGTGCTATCATTTTGAATTTCTGCATTTTTCTTATCTACACGTGCTCTATCATAATTTATTAATGCTTGACGAATATCTTCTTGCTTCTTAGCTTCAGCATATTGCTCTAGCATAGCTGGCATACTATCTAAGATAAGGGATTTCGCAACGGCTAACTCTATCTGATTAGATTTCTCAAAACTGTTCCAAAGAGTTGTTAAGTTGACATTTTCTTGTTTATAGATGTTCTTTAATAAATCTTCTGCTGTGCGCTGTAGAATTCGTTTTTGATCCGCGCTTTCAAAACGACTAAGCTCAGACAGAGAGCGCATGATTACGATAAACTGTTTACTACTACCTTTATCTTTTACATATAAGCTACTTACCGCTTCCAGAGGTTGGATCTCTAGTGAGATTTCATTACCTAAAATTGTATTAACTTCGATAAAATTTGACTTAAGAACCTCAATGTACATGGAGAAGTAATCCATGGCTTGCTCAACTGTTCTAACAGATGAGGTCATCCATTTAAGCCTCCTTCTACCCTGATCATCTTCATACCCAGGGTGTTGCCAGTTAAGCTGATTTATATAACTCTCATAAGAGATTGGGCTTAATAAGTGCTCTGTTAAATCTTTTGCCTTTGTGCCAAACATACCAATAGCAGCACCTAAACTCTGGAAACTACTGGAGTTAGTAGGAATATCCTCAATCCATTGCCTCAAATGAGAATCTAGATCATAGTTACTATCAACCTCAGATGAGTCATTTGATAAATCATCTGTTTCCACTCGTTTTTCAGAGCGGTTTATATCAATAATATTTCCTAAAATATTTACTAGTTCTGGGTGTAACTCATAGCGTGTCTGTATACCTGAAACACCAGCTACAAGTTGGGTGGCTGGTTGAAAGCTATTATCTTTAGCTAATAGCGTTAAACGACCTAGACGTGGCTTTAAAGCCTGGAGTGAATCACTATTTATCCACTCTTTAACAAAGTTGATAAATAGTGACGCTTTGCTAGTGTCTGCACTTGAAGATAACTCCAAAAGAGCACTTTCAACCTGTTCTGTAATTAATTGGCTATTTAGCTTAGGGGTAACGTGCTGAGTTAATATATCTATATCAATAGTGGCACTTAGATTATTGATAATACGCCAACCCGGTACACTTTTTAGTGCAGAAAGTGCTGATAAACTATTTGTAGTATCTGTATTAATCTGAACATTTGCACCTAAACTATAGCCAGCCCTTACCATCTCATCAGCAATATTACGTAAAGACTGATACTCATCAAACAGTATTTCATGCAAGTTTTTATAGTTGATGTGTTTTTGAATTTCATCAGTTAGCTGACTTGACAAAGCGCAAATACTTTTTGATTCCTCTAAAAAACCTCTAAGCTCATCTTCTATCTCAGGTAAGTAAATAATATCTTTAGGCGCTATAGGTTTACCATTGCTTAGTTTTAGCCAAGCTGTATTTTTCCATAAGTTTAAACTATCACCATTTTTGATTTTAGATATTTTTTCTAATAAATAGTCATAGTGTAAAGAGGGATCAGAATGATTTTTTAAAATTATTTCTGCTGCTTTTTCAGGTGACCAACCAGCTATAAAATCATGCTGTACACCTTGAAGATTTTTATCTTGACTAGGGGTGATTAAACGCACTTTATCTGCTATATCAGTTGGTAATGTAGGCTCTATGCCTAAAAAACAGTTTTCATCTATAGGACCATGTATACCATTAACATCTAGATGAAATGGTAGTTTTTTCCAGAGCTTCTCATCATTTTTTACATGATTTAAAATTCTTTCTTTTTCTTCAATGGAAAATTTACTTGAATCGATAGCATCAATTCGACTTATGTCGTTTTTTAAAAAATCTATGACACTTTTTGCATCTATAGATTTAACATTTAATATTTCAAATTTAGCAGGTGGAATTGTATCAATTAGCTGAGGCATTAAAACTGCCCAAGTATTAGGCTCAACCATCTGCCAGAGCTTCCTCCATTCGGGCTCTTTAGTCTGGCTTGAGCTCCAAAGCACAGAGTCAATATCAGAAAACTTCTCTGAGTCACCATGCAGCAAATACCGAGCTCCTTTTTTTGCATATATATCATTCGCTTCCAAGGCGCTTATTGCTTTAGATAAAAATTGAGAGCGTGTATTTATATCATTTAAAAATGGTGGGCTAACCTGAGCTCCTATAGCACCAAAAACAGCGTTAGAATCATTCGGTGCTCTAGTATTTAACTTCGTATAATCGCGTACATCTCTAGTGATTGATAAAGGATTTAAATCTTCTACTACTTTAATTAAATCATCTAAAAAACTTCTTTCATTAGGGGCTACTCTACTAAATAAAAGTTCCTTACTTTGGGTAGATCTTAGCTCTTTTAAAGAAATAGCTATTTCTCGTTTATCTCTGGCTGAAAATGCGACTAATAGTGGTAAATCAAAATGTTGCTTTAAAATAAAGACAGTAAAACTCTTATCTTTCAAGCTGTTAAATATAGATTTAACCAACTCAATATACGAAACTTCTGGCGTGCTTATTTGCTGTAGCTCTAAGCCAATAACTTTTAGCCAAGCGCTTGCCGTATCTCTATGGATATCTGGGTTATTGTGCTCCGTTGCCGTTAAATCTTTGGGTAGCACCAATATGTCTGTTGGTACTTGCAGAAGCTTTTTATATAAAAACTCAGGTATTGCTAGTCGTTCTTTTGGATCTCTTGAGCCTAAGCCACATACTAGTTTTTTTGGTAAGAGGTTTATTAATTCTATAAAAATAGCTCTATTTTGACGAATATCAGATAAAGAGCAGAACTGTAACAGCTCTTGAATACGCTGCACAAGTGCAGCTTGTACAGTAGAGTAATTAAGTAACACAAGTACGTGAGTCGATAAAAACTCTACTGTATAACTTAAATAATTTTTTGACGTTAAAGTCTCCATATGCATGGAGTTAATCACATTAAGCAAGTCATTTTCATGCCATGTAGCAGTAGACAACATCAAAGATGGAGCATTTTTATCAATAAATAAAGCCTTTAACCCACTCAATCCTGGCAATGCTTTCCAAGGACGCTCATAGTCATTGTTTTTTGGCGTAGTGATCGCTAGAAATCGTGTTGACCCTCCTACCGATTTAACTAAGTCCCAGTGTAAACCTCGTTTTGTTAGGCGACGTACATAGCTATATTCAACACAAATGAATTTCTCAAAATCATTAATAAAAGATCCACTCTTGTTTTTACAGTCCTTTAAGGCTCCAACTAAAGCAGCTACCTCGTTATCAGTTAATTTATACTGGTCGATATATTGAGCCAAAACTGGTAAAAAAGAAGGTAAAACTAGCTTTTGGGCAACACCTTGATTCCAAGCTTTATGAATTTCATCTTCTTTATAATCTTCATCAAAATCCAAAGTAGGTACAGGGTGTTTAAATAATTCTGCTCCTTCTATGCCACGCCTGCCTGCATCAACAAAAAATTGACCGTGAAGCACGATACGATACTCTCTTGAACTATTGGGTATAGTAATTTCATAGTTAAGCTCTTGTTCTTCTACAGGTAAAAAAACGGCCCATTGAATACTTAGGTGTCCTCTAGACTTATTTTGATGCGCAAAAAGAACAGCTCCCTCTGCTTCCGCCTTGTCCGGCACTGGAGTATTTATTCTGTTTTTAATTACATTTACTTTTGGCCAAGCGTCTTGTTGTTTTAGTTTAGTAAAAAAGGGGTCGTTAGTTAATGCCTTCTGATGTGCGAAAAAATACAAAGGCTCACTACTTGTATTTTTATCTTTAATCTGCCCTTTCATATAAAGCTCAGGGCTAATATGATCTAACCGTTGATGTTCGTTAGATAGGGTTAATTTAGTCTCAAATGCTGCTTGCTGCTCACCGCCTAAAAATTGAACTTTTTCTATATGTCGCAGCAAGGGGAGCAACGCTGCAATTTGTTGTTCTATATTTTCTTGAGAAAAAAGCTCACTATTCTGTGATGTGGTTTCGTCTGTATAAACATTCATAATAGGCGCACTATCTTGCGCTACATGACTCACCTGACGTAACGGAATCCACAATAAAAACCAGTTATTTGATTTAAAATTTTCTGCTTGCTGGTGAGCAATATCTTTTAATAATAATGCGTCTTGATCATCTTGAGAAAATTGCTCCCAATCTGCATGCTTTTCATTTAGCCCGTCTTGAAACCAAGGGCTTAGTACTTCTATGTACTCTTGAGTTCCATCGTAACCCACATAAAAAAAGGCTTCGCATAAGTGAAATACACTTTTCATGCCAAGCCCAAATTTTCCTATTGCCCCTTTTTCTGCTGCTTTACTATTTAACCCAAATGAGTTTATTGCCGCTTTATCTTCAGCCAAGAATCGACCATCGTTTATTAACCATAATGCCGGCCCTTTAAGTAACTGATTCACCGCTTCTTTAAAACCTGGATGATGACCGAAAACTAGATTTTTAGCACCCGCATCATCAGCATTTTGTATTAGCTCCTTAAGGATTGGAAAGCCACTTTTATAGCGATCACGCAAGTTATCAACAATTAAATTAACGTAGTCTGTAGTAAATCTTGCCATGCATTAAGCTCGCTAAAAAATAATAAAGTACATTTTTGTAATTTTTGTTTACAAAGCAACCATAATATATACCAAACTCAGTTGGTAATTACCATTCTCTGCTAAAAATAATTGATTATAGAAATCTAGAATGTCCACTTCCCTTAAACTGAGACAGTCATAACTGGAGTTTTCTGGGATGCTTTACGTAGGAGGCGATTATGAATAAATCACGTTCTACTAAGTCGCAAATCACTGCTCTGTTAAAAGAGTTGGATACGGGCATGAACGCCAGTGATGTTTGCTGCTGGCATGAAATTAATAATGTCATGTGCCACTACTGCAAAATCAAAAACGGTCGTTTATGAGACAAATCAATAAAGTCTTTCACAGGGCTCTTCTTATACGCTAATCTGCATTGTAACTCGTCTTATAATCAACGTACTTTAAACGATGTCTAAAAAATAAAAAATAACTATGCTGTCCATTCCCATACTAGAGACACAGCTTTAAACTAAAGTTTTTTAGTTGTTATCGATAATGTGAAGGTGGACAGCTAGGTTTTTATCCTAATTTTATTTGCTCTTATTTTAAGGATTGCAGTTTTTTGCTTTCCTATAACCAGCAGCTTGCGCTTCTGCCTCTGATTTAAAAGAAACGATATTTTGAGGGGATACGCGACTGTATGAAGGGCAACCTTTGGGTAAATGATAAACCTTGCTGTTACGGTTGCCCCGTATTTCACCTTGAGTTTGCTGTTCACTTGGGGAAGTAACAGCTACAGGTGTACTTTGTACGCTATCAACATTTAAGCCTTCTTTAGAGTTTTTATGGCCTAGCTCCCACTTTGCTTCTTTCGTTATGAATGAGTTGTTATGGCCCATACGTTGCGCTATACGCTGATCGCGTTCTATTTCCCATACATTAGGCGGGTATTGCTTATCCCACTGAATAAACAGCTGCTGTTGCTGGCGTGACATGGGTAAATCGTAACGGTCATGCATATAAAAATAGACTCGTGCCACCATACCTTTTATTTCATCTTTAGGTTCGGCTGTACGACCTTTAAAGTCTATTTTGAAGTCACACGCCCCATAATCTGCTGCACTTGTTTCTACATAGCCAAAGTTATAGTTCTGGCGATCTGCGTTAATCTCACCTACGGCTGGCGCTAAATTATGTAGGTCTGCTTCCATTTTGGAAAAAACAGGATCATTAGAAGTACAGTTTTTGCGTCCTCCATTCTGCCAACACTGCCGGGCGCGGCCAAAGTTCGATGCTGGAACGATATGTTCCCATTCAGTTCGCTTTGCTCTTACTGGCTGCTTACGGATTTTATACCCGCATGACTCTAGCTCTACACGGCCACCAGATCGGCCTACCCATTTCCAGTCACACCCGCAATACAAATCCCCACCTGCATTTTGATTTCTGTCGTGGTAAATATATTGCCGCGCTTCATTTTTAGCTTGTGGGAAATTCTGCGGTGCAGCTTGAGCAGATATTGAAAATATTACTAGCAAGCATAAAAGTAGTATGGACTTAATACTGACTTTGTTTTCTTTGTACATTTATATTTTTCCTTTGATCTCATTACACGGATTAGCATTACCTCACCCGTACGGCATTGGTTAGGTTTTCTTGTAGCCTTTCCGATATTGCAAAGCAAGTTATACATGGTTAAGCATTTAACGCAAAATGCGATGAGATAACTATCAATTTTAGCTTTTAGCCGTTTTTTTAGTTTGTCTGCTTTTGAGATCACCTGTTTTTTAAATGACCCAAAAAGGGCTGTTCTACGCCATGAGAATAACGAAGTGCTAAGTAAACTGATTTTCAGTTAACTCATAGGACACTTCCATCATGAAAAAAACAGCATTGGCTCTTTTGCTTTCTAGTTTCACCTCCATTGCAATAGCCTCCCCTATTTTCGACTCTCAAGTATCACCTGAGCTAATTGAAGCGGTGCGTTCTATAGAGCTAGAGGGCATGGTGGAAATCCCTGTACGCAGCATTAAAGTTATCGAAAGTGAAGGGCAAATTCACTATGTATCGGAAAACGGGCGTTTTGTATTTGAAGGCCAGCTTATTGATGTGATGCAGCGTAAGCCCTTAGATACGTTGGCTCAAGTAGAGGATGCAATTAATCGTATTGATATAGCTAATCTTGGCCTTGATTTAGATAATTTAAATTCTGTTTCGATTGGATCAGGCTCAGAGCGAGTCACAATTTTTATTGATCCAAAATGCCCTAGCTGCCTCAAAGTCATTGAGCAAGCTCAAGCACTACAAGACGATTACACCTTTACGTTTATTGTTGTACCTGTCCTTGGTGAAGCGTCTCACCGTTTAGCAAGAAAAGTACATTGTGCTCAAAATAAAGACGATGTAATCCCTGCGTTGCTTTCTGAAAGTATGGCTAAGTTAAAAACTCGTCCAGATTGCGGTAATGAAGTGTATGACATGACATTACTGTTTATCGATATGGCGGGAGTTAATGGAGTGCCTTTTTTAGTCTCTCCAACCGGGGAAATTATGCGCGGTCAGCCAGTTGATATGAAGGCGTGGCTTAAAAGTTCTGAATAAACATTCTAAGGAAAAATAATGAGTATTGTGCCTATTCGTCATAAGTTCGGTGAAAAGTATTTAGACTCTTACCGCCGTGCAGCGTCCTTATTGCCTGTGGTGGCCTACGATGAAGAGTCAAAGCTTTTTGCTATGGATGACTCTTCATTGGGTTTTGGTTTCTTTTGCCAGCCCTTGATTTATGGGGATGAAAAAATCCAAGACCGTGTTAATAGTTTTTTAAATCAAGAGCTACCTACCAACACCGTTATTCAAATTTGCTTATTTCGTTCGCCAGATATTAGCCAGCAAATGTACGAAATGCAGGATTTACGCAATGATTTTCGTCACCCAATTATGAGCAAAGTTATCAATGAACGGGAAGCGTTTTTTCGTCAACATACGTTTAATGATTTAACGACTCGATCCTCGCAAGGGTTTTTTAACTTAGGTGTGGTGCAAGACCTCAAGCTATGCATCACGATGAAAGTACCCATTAATAACCCGATACCTACAGAAAAAGAAATAGAGGATACTAAGGCATTTATGCTGCGTATGGAGTCCTCTTTACAAACAGTAGGGCTAGTGCCGCGCCCTTTTAACGCGCAACAGTATCTTCATTTTATGAATACGCTGATTAATTGGAGTGATCACGCTCCTTGGCGTAATGATGGTGTGGATTGGGATCAAGACGTACCCATTCGAGAACAAATCTTCGACTATGACACGGACTTAGAGCTAGGTGAACAAAACACCTTACGTCTTGGCGAGTCTTATGCAAAAGTGCTATCGGCTAAACGCTTACCAGATGCCATGTATTTTGGTGATGCGATTAAATTCGTAGGAGATTTAAGCGGAGGGGATTCGCGCTTGAATGGTAACTACATGGTAGTGACTAATATATTTATTCCTGATCCTGAAAAAACAAAATCACAACTAGACCGTAGACGGCAATTTGCAGTAAACCAAGCTTACGGGCCAATGATCAAGTTTGTTCCCATTTTAGGGGATAAAAAAGAAGGGTTTGATACGTTATATGACTCCATGAAGGAAGGGTATAAACCTATTCAGATCAGTTATTCATTAGTGGTGTTTGCTGATACGCAAGATGGGGTAAATAAAGCCGCAGAACGCGCTAGAGGGCTATGGAGTGAGTCGCGTTTTGAAATGTTAGAAGATAAGTTTATTCAATTACCTATTTTCTTAAATTGCTTGCCGTTTGGGGCTGATGTAAAGGCGGTGCGTGACTTATACCGTTATAAGTCTATGACGACAGAACAGGCGGCTGTGTTACTTCCTATCTTTGGTGAATGGAAGGGTACAGGTACACAACATGCCTCGTTGCTTTCACGTAATGGCCAAGTAATGAGCTTGTCACTGCATGACAGTACCACTAACAAAAATGCAGTGGTGGCTGCTGAGTCGGGTTCTGGAAAATCATTCTTAGTAAACGAAATCACTTTATCGTATTTATCCGAAGGGGCGCAGGTCTGGATTATTGACGTAGGGCGTTCCTATGAAAAGCTGTGTGAGGTACTAGAAGGTGACTTTGTTCATTTTGAAGAAAGTACCAGCATTTCCCTTAATCCTTTTGAACTAGTTGAAAACTACGGCGAAGAAGAAGATGGCTTGGTTTCCATTGTTTCTACGATGGCATCTGCCAAGGGGTTGTTGGACGAGTGGCAAGGGGCATCGTTGAAACAAACCATGGCGACATTATGGGATGAACTAGGCAAAGACATGAAAATAGATGATATTGCCAAACGTTGCCTAGAAAGTGAAGATTTACGCTTACGTGATGTGGGTGTTCAATTACACGCATTTACCTCCCAAGGTTCTTATGGTCGTTATTTCAACAGTGATAACAACGTTAACTTTCAAAACCAACTAACTGTACTAGAGCTAGATGACCTACAAGGGCGACAGCACTTACGACAAGTGGTTTTGCTTCAACTTATTTATCAAATTCAACAGGAAGTGTTTTTAGGTGAACGTGGCCGTAAAAAAATCGTGATTATTGACGAGGCTTGGGATTTGCTTAAAGAAGGTGAGGTGGCTGTGTTTATGGAACACGCTTATCGAAAATTCCGTAAATACGGGGGGTCGGTACTTATTGCAACGCAGTCTGTTAATGACTTGTATGAAAACGCAGTAGGTCGAGCCATTGCAGAGAACTCGGCCAGTATGTACTTATTGGGCCAGACCGAAGAAACAGTAGAGTCAGTTAAACGTTCAGGCCGTCTTTCTCTATCAGAAGGGGGCTTTAATATCTTGCGTGGTGTTCATACGATTGCTGGCGTTTATTCTGAAATTTTTATTCGTACTAATGCGGGGGTTGGTGTAGGGCGCTTAGTGGTGAGTGATTTTCATAAGCTACTGTACTCCACCCATCCAGACGATATTGCTGCGATAACCACTTACTCAAACCAAGGCATGAATGTGACCGATGCCATCTATCGCGTCATGCAGGATCGTGGACAGATTGAGGCGGCTTAATAGGTGAGAGAACAATGCAAAAAAACAGTCAAAAAGTACAGAATCAACAAAGCGTATGGATCACAATTGCCGCTAGTGTAATAAGTAGTGTGCTATGTGTTTTTCTTTTGAATCAATTTGTTTTCAAGCAAGAGGAATCCATTGCGCCACCTATTCTTATTGTTGATTACGCCCAAGTGCTTAAAGACCTTCCTCAAGACGAAGAAGAAAGTGATCGCATCATGATTAAAACGAGCGAACTTATTGCAAGGTTTCATGATGCGGGGTTTTTAGTTTTGGATGCTCAGAATGTAATTGCTGCACCTAGTGAGTTGTATCTACCGCAGGAGGCCATTTATGAGTAAAGAGGAAGCGACACCCAATCGCTTTACCTTTGTACGTAAAAAACAATCATGGTCACTTTACTTTATTAAGCTATCCCTATTGTCGCTAGTGGTAGTAGGGGTGGTTTATGCCTTTATGAGCCGCTATAGCATTGGACTTGATCCTCAAAAAGTGAAGTGCATACCAGGCATATCGTTTTATTTGATTGATCGTAAAGACACCACGATAGAAAAAGACAAAACGTATGCGTTTTATGCCAAAGGCTTAGAACCTATTTTTCCAGATGACACAAAGATGGTGAAGTTTGTACGTGGTGAGCCGGGCGATGTTGTCACTATCACACCCGAACAATTTATTTACATCAACGAGGAAGATCACGGGTTTGGTTTTTGGCTAAGTGAACGATTAGGTAAAGAGCCAAGTGATTTTTTCGGCAAAGGAACACTGCCCGAAAATCAGTATTGGATGATGGGTACGAGTGATTTAAGTTTCGATTCACGTTATTGGGGAACAATCCATGAAGATCAGGTTATTGGACGGGCTTATCCCTTGTTTTAAAAAGACACTGCTTTTTATGGCTTTGGGTATGACAGTACAGACAGCGGGGTTTGCACAATTGAATGATGATAATTCGTGGTTGCTCAATCACACCGAAAACATCAGAAAGAACAGTGAAAACATTGTGGGGGATGGCTGGTTAAAAGAAGCCACTACATTTAGTCCAGAAGCAATAAAACACGCTAAAGCGATTCGGGAAGGTATGGTGAAAGCTAACCCCATGGCCAATGATGCGGGTGAAGGTAATGATTTTAAGACAGATCAAATCTACCAAAACCTCTTGTTTATCTCTTACTCATTAGGTGAAGAGGGTTTAAATGATGTGCTTGAAGTCGCGTCTTATGACCAAAGTATTGCCTTGGTTCTGAGGGGAATACCAGAAGGAATGGATGTGTGGGAGGGGATGGCGCAAATTCAGCAAATGGCCTCAGAGTTTGAGCCTATGCCTAATATCGTTTTAGACCCTACGTTGTTTGAGAAGTACAACGTAGAAATCGTACCCACTCTCGTTTTAATTGATCAAGAAGAACCCGAACCCGAAGATGAGCCTACATCCCTAGAGGAAATGGAAAAAAAGTATAACCCGCTACATCCAGACTATGAGCTAAATACACTACCTACAGAGGACGGTGATGAAACAGCATTAGAGCCAAGTACAAAGTCTAAAGAAATTGCACGAGTAAGCGGTTTATCTGATCCAGCATGGCTTAAACGAAAAGTTGACCATGGAGAAACCGGGGATTTTGGCATAAAGGGGCCAGTGCTTGAAATTGCAGAGCGTGACTTAGTGGAAGTAATGAAAGAGCGTGTTTTGCAAATAGATTGGGAGGAAAAAAAGCGGTTAGCCAAAGAACGCTATTGGAGTAACCAGACGTTTATTCATCTACCTACAAACACGAAAGAGCAAATACGTCATGTGGATGCGTCCGTTACGGCCACACGCGACATTATGACTTCAGACGGGCAATTCATCGCCCATGCAGGTGATACGGTTAACCCACTAGATACGCGCCCCTTTACTCAAGCCATTATTGTGTTTGATCCAACTGAAAAAAGACAAATGCACTGGATTCGGGATGCTTTACCCGCTATAGAACAAAGCGAAGGGGTTAAAAGTGTAATGTATATCGCAACTCAGTTTGAAACAGATGACGGGTGGGATAACTACGAGGCATTAACCGATGAAATGGATGCTCATGTTTATCTACTTACGTCCGATGTAAAAGATCGGTTTGAGCTGCGTTCTACACCAAGTGTAATTACTGCTAATAGTACGCACTTCGTTATACATGAACTTTTTAAACCTGAAAATGTGGAGATCGAACAATGACATTTAACTCACTCACCGTTAAACCCGCTTTGCAATCCGTAATTAATGGCGCTACAGGTCAAGTGATTGGCTATGAAGTGTTAGCCCGCTGGACAGATGGCGTATTAGCTTTGCAGCCTCACCATGGCACTCCGTATTGGCCTCATGTGGATCAGGAAATAATCAATTGCTTAACCCAAGGTGCTGAACATATTTCCCAGTTAGATGCTCGTTTATTTATTAATGTTAGCCAGAAAACATTAGAAAGTGATCGGGGATTTGAGTGTTGGAAAAATAAAATACTTGATCTTTTATGGCTGGTTAATTTACCCATCACCATAGAGATTGTAGAGAACGTGCAAGATGACACATTAAAAGCAAGGTGGAGTGATTTAGAGCGATTAGGGGCTACGCTTTCCTTAGATGACTTTGGTAAAAATCATTCAACTTTAGATCGCTTGAGGCAATACGAATGGGATTTTTGTAAGTTTGATATTCAAGATGAAATGATCACCTCTACGGCCTTAGAGTTTTGCCAAAAACAATCCATTTCAATTATCGCTGAGCGAGTTGAAGATGAACGCTGGGCGCAAAAAGCCTTTCAATATGGGCTTGAGCAGCATCAAGGCTATTTATATGGGCTACCTTTTTTCTTACAGGAAGTGGAAGAAAATGCGCCAATGGCTTAAATGTTTTTTCTTTATTTTGTTGGTTTCCTTCGGGTTTAGTACAAGCGTTTATGCTGAACCTGGCTGTCATGACGCTAAAATCATCGGCCCGAAGTTAATTGCCGATGTGTGTTGGACGTGTGTTTTTCCTATTCGTGTAGCGGGTTTTAGGATTAGTCCAAGTGGTGACGGCTATCCAAGTGAAGCGGTTAAGCGGCCTGTTTGTTTATGTACAGACAACTTAGGCGTACCACGACCCGGCATTACGACCTCTATGTGGGAGCCGTACCGTCTTGTTGAATTTCAGACTGTACCGGGCTGCTCTTCGGTATTAGGGGGCATACGGTTCCCATTTAATCGCACCTTTGTAGGTACACAAGGTAACGGAGCTGAAGATAATAGTGATCTTTCTTTTATGCACTATCATTATTATGCTTTTCCCTTAATGTTAATGTTGGATTTGTTCATCGGGCCACATTGCAATGCAGGGGGAATGATGGATTTAGATTTAATGTATTTGTCTGAGGTTGATCCCACATGGAATAATGATGAGTTAGCATTTTTCACTAACCCAGAAGCGGCTTTAGTCGCTAATCCTGTAGCAGCATTAGCATGTATTCCTGATGCCATTTCATCAACCGTTTCTAAAAAACCGATTAAGCAGTTATTTTGGTGTGCGGGGTCATGGGGATCACTTTATCCTTTAAGTGGAAACCATGCAGGTACAGGTCAACTCTTACATAACACAAGCTTATATAAGGCACGAGTGCAAGCCGCTTTGCATCGTAGAGGGTTAGCTTGGGGTACGATGGGATCAGATGCAATGTGTAATGGTAAATTGCAGCTAACCTTTCCCAAGACCCAATATAAATACGGAATGATTCATCCAGTCGCAGAAGCTAACTCAACTCATGTAGTAGGAGAGGCCAGTATGCGTTGGGGTGCTGGACGTAGGATTCCAGCAGTCGGTGAACATCCTATTTATACCGTTTGGCGCTGGAAGGATTGTTGTAATTATTAGAGCTGCTTTTGCGTTTTTACCTTTCAAAATTGAGGGGTTTTTTATTATTTTTTACTATCGTACCGCTTTGCTTTAAAACTATGAAGTTTCGGCATGCCGAAATAATTTACTAAAATTACACGTTACAGCATGGAAAGTAGGGTGCTATAATATCACTTGTTGATTTTATAGCAGATAGTTGAAGAAAGTTGTGACAGAACATTCAATAGGTTTTTATATGACGATTAAACAGCTAACCGATAAACAGTTTCAAGCACTAGCGAAACTTTCACGATTTCGCAATGGCCCCGCACAAGAAGCGGCAAGACTTATTCTAGTTGAAGGGTATACAACTACCGATGCGGCTAAAGAGGTTGGCTGCCTCATACAGAGTGCTAGTAATGCCTATCTTAGATGTGTGGCTAATTTGAAGCTTATAGAGCAGGTTGTAAATCCAGAAGAATAGAATGTTACGTCATACAAATAGAGCTATTTGTTAACTACGTGTGTCGTTGTCGCTGATTCTGGTCGTTTGACAAGGGGTTGATCACCTTGATGCTCGGTACTATTTATGCATGATTGCTATAGATAGGGCGTTTCCGAGTTGAATATGTTCAAACGAAATATTATAAAAAAAATAGTGGCTCTAATATTAGCCGTTGCTCAGCCTTTAACAGCTAACTTTGTGATTGCACAATCTTCGCAAAGCCTTGAACAAATTGGGCGCGATACACAAAGTTTTGGAAAAGAGTTACTTAACTCTTTTCAGACTCCAAACATTAGTGGGAATGATGTTTTTCTTCACGATGGCGGCGACTCATTAAACATCAATGAGTTATATCCCGGCACTAGCAGCACTAACCAACAACCTAATAGCTATTACTTTCCCGATGGGTACGATACAAACGTAGATGGAGCTAAGTCTATCCATGACTCTAGCCGTCAAATGAATGAGCTAGGGTATGGATCGCAAGAAGTTTTGTGGAGTGATGCTCATAGTAGCAATCCATCAGTGCAAGGGTCAGCGTATAGGGTGATATTAGATTCATCTAATACGTCTCGTCCTGACATGACAAATGACCCAATGTTTAATCAATCACACCAAGTCTATAACAACATTGATGTATTTACTTCTCAGTTTGGTGATTGTTCAGAAAACACATCGTTCTCTACCGTTGATCGTCCTATTCACATGCCCGAATATGAGCTGTGTGAACGCATCGTTGATAAAAGCTTAGCGTGTAATTTGAAGCATGAGCTAAAGGTAGGGGTCATTAAACATCATTCCGGGCCTATTAACCTAGATACATGCGGTGATAACTGTATGGAACTTTGGATAGGGAAGCGAGGGGATAACTATTGGTCGGGTTGGTGTTCTATTTTTGAAGAAGAAACCCGTGTAGAAGTGATTAATCCAGATGCGATTATTTCTGCAACGTTAGAGTATGTGGAGTATGACGACTACATGCAAGTGTCTGTTGGCCCTCTAGGTCGGGAAACACAGGTGTTTAATGGCCCTAATGATCTTTTTCCACCAGAAACAGAAGGAGAATGTGAGCTATCTACAAGCTGGAAGCAAGAGCAAAACATTGATGTCACACGGTTTTTTAAAAACACTAAAGAAGGCGATATTATTAATTTTAAAATCCGAGTCTCGGTGTCAGGTAATGGTGAGGGGTTTGGACGCATAAAAATTCGCTATGACCGTAACAAAGCCATTCAAGATGGGGAATGGAGTACGAAGGAGTGCGTAGAAGCGGGTGTTGCGATTAGTGATAACTTTGCTAGTGGTAAGTTGGAATGCAAAGATTTTGTTGGCCCTGTAGGGGCGGATGGTTGCACTGTAGTACATGGTGTCAAAGTATGTGAAAGTGACCTTCCTAGACCCATTACTGGCTTATCCAATCTATGTTTACAAGCAGATGTAGATGCAGACTACGACTTCTATAGGGGAGATTTAGAGTGTTGGACAGATATACACGGTGAAACCCACTGCCCTTGGAATGAGGGCGAAATAAAAGATAACTGTGGCGAGTTTGAAAATAACCCATCATGCGGTTTTATAAGTTCTAGTTGCGTTGGTATGGCTAGAGGCGATAGTGGAACCTGCTATTTATTTGAAGATAAATACGACTGTGGCTACAACGTAGATTTAGAAAGTTTAAACAAAAATACGAGCTATCAATGCGCTGGTCCCATTCGCTGTATGGGTGATGAATGTATAGATGTTAACCATGAACAAAATGATGACTTTGCTCAAGTAGCGGCACTCTTAAATGCAGCGCAGTTTATGGGTCAAGACATGGAGTGTTCAGGAGTTAATGAGGACGGTAGCTTCACGGGTGATGAAAATGTTATGTGTGAAGTTTTTCCCGGTGAGGCTGGAAAGTGTAAAAAGGCTGTAGGTGGCGCAATTAACTGCTGTAAAAATCCGGGCGGGGTATCACTTGCCGACTACATTACGCTTATTATGGCAACTCCAAAACTAGATACAGGCTTAATGTGGCTTTCGGAAAAAGGCTATTCCGTAGGTAGTAGTTACGCTGCAATGAAAGGGGTGGTAGTCGATAGTTTTACTGAAATATCCAAACCGTTTGCTGGTAGTTTTGACTCTATATCTAGTTCTGTAGGTGCAGTTAAAGATAGCATTGACTCAGTCATGACGGATATAGGGAAAAAAATAGATGAATTATTTTCTAAAGTATTTGGAGGTTTGTCAGGTGAGGCGGGGGCTGGTATAGCGGGGGAAGGCGCTCAAAGTGTAGCCGCTTCATTTATGGAAACTGGCGCAGGTCAGGCGCTTCAGTTTGTTAGTACCGTCTATACAATCTATAGCGTTACGATGTTAGCTCTAAAAATAATATTTAAATGTACTCAAGATGAGCTGGAGCTTACGGTCAAAAGACAGCTTAAAAGTTGCACCTATATAGGCTCTTATTGCCACACTAAGATTTTGGGTGTTTGTATTGAAAAGCGGGAATCGTATTGCTGCTATTCCTCACCACTTTCAAGAATCTTACAAGAGCAGATTAAGCCGCAGCTTGGCTTAGGTTATGGAAGTGCTAAAAACCCTAGCTGTGGCGGTTTACCGATTGAGCGTTTTCATGAGGTAAATTGGGATGCCATTAACTTAGATGAATGGTTAGGTATTTTACAAGAAACAGGACACTGGCCTAGTTTAAACTCGTTAAATATCCCCTACTTAACAGGTGAAGGTACAACACTGGATTTTGGTGGTAGACCCGATGCAGCAGAACGCGCTTTAGAGCGTTTAGAGGACTCTACGGTAGACCAAACACGCCAACGAGTAACAGAGACTTATTCACCGCATAAAGGCCAACCGTAAAGGTATTAAGCATCGGAGACTGTAGTCAATAACCCCGCCCTAAAGGGCGAGGCTTGCCAGATTCGTTCTGTGCTTGCCTAGATTGACCAGACTCAGCGCTGTTATAGCGCTATGTTGGTGTTACGTTCAAGACGCACCTTGGAATGCTTCCTCAGTTCCAAGCTCTGTAAGCGGTAGCAGCAGACACGCCTAGGGTAGGCACGAAACGGGCTACCGCATGGTGCTTTAGGCATCTAGCGGGACATCAACCTTGTCGAGGGGAGCGAGGCGCAAGCCTCCGTCACAAGGCCCGTAAGGGCAACTATTAGGAGAAAATAGCCATGGCTGTTTTTGTAGTAGATAGACGTCAAACGCCGTTGATGCCGTGCTCCGAGAAGCGAGCACGACTTCTATTAGCGCGAGGGCGAGCAAGGGTGCATCGATTGATCCCCTTTACGATTCGCTTGATTGATAGGGAGGAGGCACAAAGTGAGTTACAACCGATAGAGCTTAAGATTGACCCTGGCAGTAAAACGTCAGGGCTAGCGCTGGTTCGCAATAGCGATACCGTTAATGCGGAAACGGGCGAGATAATAACTACAGCGCATGTATTAAATCTGTTCGAGTTGATACATCGCGGGTTTCAAATCAGTAACGCCTTAACAGCGAGAAGCCAAATGCGTCGTCGTCGCCGTAGTGCCAACTTACGTTACCGTGCGCCTCGATTCCTTAACCGAAAAAACAAAGGCAAAGGGTGGTTAGCGCCGAGTTTGCAGCATCGAATTGATACTACGTTATCGTGGGTTGCGCGACTACGAAACGTGGCACCAATTACGCACCTTGCACAAGAGCTGGTTCGTTTTGATATGCAGCAGCTTGAAAACCCAGAGATAGCGGGCGTGGAATACCAGCAAGGCGAATTAGCGGGCTATGAGGTACGGGAGTATTTATTGGAAAAGTGGCGACGACAATGCGCTTACTGCGATGCGTCAAATGTGCCGCTGCAAATCGACCATATACACCCCAAAGCGTGTGGCGGCTCGAATCGTGTCAGTAACTTAACGCTCGCGTGTGCGCCGTGTAATTTAAAGAAGGCCGCACAAGCTGTTACGCAGTTCCTAGTCAAAGACCCCAAACGCCTCGCTACGATTCAAGCTCAGGCGAAGCGCCCCTTGCGAGACGCCGCTGCGGTTAACGCCACGCGATGGGCGCTTTTTAACGCACTCAAAGCAACAAGGTTATCTGTACGCTTCGGCTCTGGCGGCTTAACGAAATGTAATCGCTCAAAGCTAGGCATTCCAAAAACGCATGCCCTAGATGCTGTATGTGTCGGCCAAGTGGATAACGTAGAGCAGTGGCAAAAGCCGACGTTAGAGATTAAGGCCACTGGGCGCGGTAGTTATCAACGCACACGCCTTAATCGTTTTGGCTTCCCGCGAGGCTATTTAACACGGCAAAAACGAATTCATGGCTTTCAGACCGGCGACATGGTGAAAGCTCTAGTCACTAAAGGCAAGAAGATAGGAACGTACAAGGGTCGCGTTGCTGTTAGGGCTTCAGGTAGCTTTAACATTCAAACAGCAGAGGGTTTAGTTCAAGGCATCAGCCATCGATACTGCACCCTTATTCAACGTAGCGATGGCTACGGATATTCACTTAGATCGGATAGCAATTAACTACGGAGAAGCGAGAGCAAGGTTGGCTTACGCCAACGCGCTATCCCTCCCCGCCATAAATGACGGGCTATCTCGCGCAACATCTTGATGACACATTATCGTCCGACTGAAGAGTATTTTGAAAAAGGTTATTTTTGGCGTATTGAAAAACACTCACCCAAAAAAAGAGTCACATACTTTCAAACAGTAGTGACTCCACGGGGAAAAGAACCGATTGTTAGCTTATTGCGTATAAAAAAACTCTATGACATAGTAAAGCCAATTAATGATTAGTTAACCTCTTCTGGCTTTACGAATAGGAGGGTTTTGCCTTGGTGCAAAATGAATGGATATTCAAGCGGCTCTCCGTTTGCGTTATGAATAGTCTTTGGAGCGATATAGAGGTAAACCCAATCAGGCAAATGCTTACTGTAAGTGGTGACAATTTTTAGCTGATCTAGTTTTTGAAGGTCTGCATTTCTATCAAGAAATACAATGGAACTGGTTTCCTTCAAAGGAAAGAAATATACAGGCTGATCACTATATTTTTTTAAAACATGGGGGGCTATTCTTAATTCTGGATCATTAAGACGATTCGCTAACCCACATAAAAAACCTTTTTCTATCGCACAGTTTAAGCGTTCATCATCTATAGATATAACCGTAATATTTCGCCCTCTTGATCTAAGTTTCTCAGTGATATAATCTTTGTGGCCTAAATCTGCAACGGTTTTTATTAAAGCATCTAGCAAGATTTCATCCATTTTTTCTTGTGCTTCTTTTGAGTTTTCTGCTAACTCTTTTGGCATCCATGCTAGAACATGGCTAAAGCTATCTTTTGGCTTATTACTTAGAAGTAAACCCGTAAGTCCTAACGCCAAGCTAGACCCAGAAGAAAAGCCCATAGCGGGATTAAAGTACATGGTGGTAGCCCATGCTGCGTTATAGGCTGTGCTGTCTGCTAGTCGGTCAAATTCTGTTTGCGGTATCGCTTGATCCCTTAATTCCCACATCGTTGCAGCCCTCGCAACTTGCAAAGCTTCGCTGTTTGTTTTTGGATCAATATTGGTGGTTACAGTTGAACAACCTGCAAGCAAAGCTAATGTGGCTATTGAAATAGCAATTATTTTTTTCATCATTTTTTCAAGAAAACTCAGATAGGATGGTCTAGTGTTTTCTCGACTCCTCATAAACAGTTATAAGATCATTTATTACTTTTTAGCTATAGTATCAACTAATGGTCTTTAAGCAAGAAACCCCCAAAAATGGGGGTTATATTGAATAAAAATATTATCAAGATTTAAGCGGTAGCGTGTTCACTTTCTTGGCTTTGTTTGGGCTTCAATGCTTCGGGGCTAACCTCGCTACTAACGTCATGATCATTTGGAATAGCCTCCAACATATTTTTTTTAACGTTAGATTTTTCTATACTTTCATTAATCTGATTACGATTTCTATACAACTGAATCTGGGAGTGAATAATTTCTCTGAAGAATCGAGAAAGTCTTTTCTCCCATAGTTGATGATGCTCCATACGGTTTCTATTGCCGCCTACCAAGTTTGCATCATTCATCCAAAGGTTATCTACACATACGATCAACTTATCAAATAATAAAATCAAATTAAGAAAAGCCATGGCCCTAGGTGTGCGTATAGTCAAGGTGTACTCTTTAGCATCTTCGTAAACCACACTTTGACTAATACTGTTATTTTCAGCTAGTTGCTTCGCACTCTCTAAGGCTAATTTCAGTTCGTTTTTAAGGTTTTCATAGGCTTTATCGGTAGCAATTTGATATTTTTCGACTGTACTAATATTTTTTGAAAATAATAAAGGCACATCAAGTACAAAAAGTGCCGTTTCAAGCCGACTAAACCTGTCCATAAGATTTTGGACTGAGGCCGTATTAATAATTACTTTTCTAGTTATCGTTGGTTGAGAAACAGGTGGTCTATTACGTCCATTTTGCACATTCTTAGTATTATTTACGACCTTTGAGATTTTTGAAGCCTTTGATATTTTTATAGCTTTTGCCGTTTTCGATGTTTTTGTTGCTTTTTTCTTAGCTTTTACAGGCGGTGTTTTGCCATTGATAGTAGTTTTTACGTCTGTCATACAAACCTCTCTTTAAGTGATGAGAACATGATTGTTATGTCAGAATAAAATAAGTGGCAGCAACTACAGCTATGTGGAGTGGCCTATTTAAGTCGTTTACGAACAGAGGTTGCCATAGATTTTTGGGCCATACTTAATGAGAATTTTACATGGAAAATGCCTTTGAAGTTTTTATGTACAAATAATAATAAAATTACCTTGGCTTTGGCCAACCGAGAAAATCAACGGGTAATACGTCCTCTATATAGAGAGTGATTATTACTTATTGGCATCATCTTCTTTTGAAGCCAATAACTTTTCAAATTCTTGCTTAGCTGTATCTGGAATATCTAAATAAACATGGATGCCCATTCCTTGTAGGTGGCGTAGGACGGTCCCGACTTGCACAGTAGGTTTTCCCAGCTCTACATTTGATGTGGTTTGCTTGCTGACACCTAGCACCTTGGCTAAGTCATCGAGACGGATGCCATGACTTTTACGTGCTGCACGTACGGCATGGCCTAGATGGTTAGCTGTAAGAACATGTTTTTTCATTGTAGTACCGAAATAATTAAATCCTACCGCAGTAGGAATAAATGATGTTAATTAATGGATAAGACTCTAAATCCTACTACAGTAGGAATATTTTGTCTTGGTTTGGCTGTTAGTGTACTTCACGTGTCTTTAGCTACTGGTGCTATTTGGAAGAATATCGCTGAAGTAGATAGACAGCCTTTTCTTCCTTACCATAATCAGCAGACAAAAAATCTAAGCTACTTTTCTTACCTTCTTGTGAGTAAGGGGCCATGGTTATCTTCTAAAATAGTTAGGCGACAACTAGGCTGACACTCAAAATACCTTACCCACGTACGAATAATTAAAATAAAAGAGGCTCAACCAAAAAAATGGGCCTTATGTGTAATAATAAGTTTCAGACAGAATAGGTTACTTAACCCACATAGGAAATAAATCATGCTGCGAGTTGGCGACCAAATTCGATTAACCGAAGAAGAGAAAAGAACCGTTGATTTGTTTTGTGATGGGGCTCACTTGCCAGCGCCAACTACTGTGCAAGAACTTGAGAAAGTTTTGTTAGATGCAAAAGCTTATTACGAGCAAGAGAATAAGTTTGACGATAACCCTGAAGCAAAACTTTTAGCTGTGATGGCAGAAGATTTTTATCATCGGCTGATAGGGTTACCTTGCGTCGCGGATGAAGTGAAAGCTAGAAGAGCGTTTTCCGGAATCAAGTAATTTTGTAAGGTATATGTGATTTCTAGGTCTGCTATAACATGATGTGTCTTGAGCACATTAGATATGCTCTATAGAGACATTTAAGCTTAACGATATGAGAGTAGAACCATGCAGCGTTCGGGAAACCAAATTCAATTAACTCCAAAAGAATGGAGAACAGTTGAAACCTTCTGTGAGATAGCTGACTTACCGGCTCCAGATACGGTACAAGACCTTGAGAAAATATTGCTAAAAGTAAAGGCGCTCTACGAAGAAGAGAAGGTCTTAGATGGTAACTCGAAGGCCAAGATATTAGCTATGATGGCTGATGACTTCTACAAGCAATTAATTGAATTACCTGATACACCTACTACTTAAAAAAACAATAGTTACTTTTATGATATTTTAATTTGTAATCGAGAATGAAACTTAATGCGCCGTATCCATAGAGGCTTAGATAGAGTACTGTCTAATGGATTAAACGAACTAAAGCGTCTTAAAGGCGTTTTTTGTTGCCATACTGGCGACTTTTACACGTAGGCTCTTGGTTATTTTCCTCAGTCCTTTCGTAGCACCGTCAGTCGCTATACTGACTAGTGACGTTGGCGTTAACCTTGCTTTGAATTATTTCGTTACGTAATATGATAGAGTCTTAAAAGGAAAGAGTAATGGTAATGACATCTAATAAAAGTTCCATTGACTGTAAAGGGTGTAACGAGGCATTTGATGTTTTATGGGAGAATCGTGAAGTAGAGTATGTTGGGTCAGATGATCGTTGTATAGGGACTGAACTTACGTAGAGAGGAGAGGTGGAGGTGGAGTGCTCCTTTTGCGGAAAGGCGAAACTGTAGTGGTTTAATGAAACAGAATATCCTTCCAACGCCCCTAATTTTAATGAAACCAAAGTTAATGGTACCGTAGTTGACTTAGGGTTTGGATCTTGTATCTAAAAAATCGGTAGCAGGATTATGGCCTTATAAAAACGAGAAGACCAATGCAGCTATTAGAGGTATTCCACTACTTAATAATACAGCAATAAGGAGTTAACGTGAAAGACACTATGATCCCCTCTATCTCTAAATTAAAGAAAGATGGCTATGATGTTTTGCTCTATGCTGGCCCTATTGATAGGGAAGGCTATGATGAGCTTTGCCGAATTTTAAATGAAATTGAAAAGAATGATAAGCATAAAAAAATCATCTTGTTTTTAGCTACTTATGGTGGAGACCCCAATGCGGGTTACAGAATAGCGAGAGCCATCATCCATCATTATGGTCATGAAAACTTTCATATTGCAATCCCTTCTGTCTGCAAAAGCGCTGGAACGTTAGTTTGTATAGGAGCCAGTAAATTGATAGTTTTTGATGCTGGAGAATTGGGGCCTCTGGACGTTCAAATTCATAAACAAGATGAAATTTTTCAAAGAAACTCAGGCTTAGACATATTAAGAGGCATTACATACTTGCAAAGTGAGGCGCTTAACTCTTTTAAAAAATATCTTTTTGATATAAATCGTATGGGAGGAGTTAGCACAAAAATTGCCGCTGAAATTGCTGGAGACTTAGTTAAAGGGTTATACAATCCGATTTACGCTCAAATCGATCCTCTCAGGCTAGGGGAGATGAATGCAGCTTTACAGATTGCCAATGAATATGGTATGCGCCTAAACAGCAAAACAAAATCACTTAAAGATCAGGCATTGAACAAACTAATTCATAGCTACCCTACCCACGGTTTTGTTATTGATAGATCAGAGGCAAAAGAGTTATTTGAAAATGTGAGCGCGCCACAACCAGAAATAATACCGTTACAAAACTTAACTACAAGAATGTTGGGTATTTCAATGGATCGCTCCAGTCCTATAGTGTTAAACTTAATTGACTTTTTCTTATCTGAAGATGGCAGCGAAGTTCAAGGCGATGGTTCTAATGAGGGCGAGAAAAATCGGAAACATCAAGATCAAAGCGATAGATCTAATAAAAGCGAGCAAAATCAGGACTCTTATTCAGAAAAATCTTTTTAATAAATGTTAGGATTAAGAAATGTTAACTTTAAGTATAAAAGAACTCAAAGAAGCGTTAGAAAAGCAGGAGAGCGCCTCTAAAAAAGAGGCTCAAAGCAATGTTTTTTATGATCAGTTACAAAAATCTATGGCAAAAAATAATCATTTAGCTCAAGCTAGCTCCTTTATTTATAAGCAGCAAGAAAGAATGCGATTACAGCAACCTTGGTAAACTAAGTGTGATATGCAGTTTAACGCTGTTCCTACCAAAAGCCCCTAAGAGATTGGATAAATAGCCAACCTCTTAGGGGCTTTTGGTATTTAAAATATGGATTTTATATGAGTTCTATTTTCATTGCTTCTGTCTAGTCAGCTCAGTTGCAAATCGAGTTTTAATTACATCATTTATTTGTGGGGTAGTATTCAAAAACTTCAATTGTTTCCTTATTTGATCAAAAGAAATAATTTCAAGTAAATCGATAAATGCTGTGTTAACAAAAGAGGATGGAATGCTACGAATATTCTCAAAAGATAGCTCTACAAGCTCCCCTTTTTTTAGCATGGGTGCAATTACTTGAAACACTTTAAGGCCATCTGCATTTGTTTGGCATTCTGGCGTTAGGTTGTATACTTTAATTACCATTCGAACTCCTCTTCTCTTAAGGGTGATTTTTTTCCTAAAAACATTTCCTTTTTCAAATCTATTACGATCATGGTTCCAGGATAAATACACTGGGAGTGTTCACCCCGTGTAACTCGCTGCCCACGATCATTCTTGCTCACTCTATATATACCATGATTTGAGTGAATATTAATGACGCCATGATGTAACTCAACAATCCATTTGCACAGTAAATGTAATCCAGCACCTCTGTTTCTTGGTGTGGTTTGAGATGTAAATCCGTCTTCTAGAGCTTTTGCAATTGCCAGCATATCACTCTTATCTGTGAGATTTGGAAATGCTGTTTTGATCTTAGTTGGAATACCAACTCCAAAATCAGAAACGCATATTTTAAGTTCACCCTTAGTAAGATTGTTATATGCGCATAAACTAAATACATCAACGGCAGAGTGATCAAAAACATTGTTAAAAATTTCTGTAAGGCTAGCTTTTATATAATCTAATTGAATGACATCACAGTTAAAACCAGATGATAGCCAAGGGATAAAGTTGTATTCAAGGTATGAGAAAGTCTGTTCAGTAGTGAGTTTATGCAAAGGGTTATGCCAGAGGTTCTTTTCAGCAGGCTCTTCAAAGTTGACATAGTTGCTTATAAATCCAAAATCTTTTAGCTTTTTAAAGCATGGAGATTTTTCCGTGTTTTGGATTTCAATATTTGCACCTGATCTTTGGATGAGTTCAATAACATTTGATAATGCGCATATACCACCCGCACTGATATTAGTTAGTTGGGAGAAATCTAAAAAAACATTTCCATGTATTACATCAAGATTTTCATCGATAATGCTAGATACTAAATAATACATAGTCTCCTGATTGAAAACATCTATCAACTCACCATTTAGCGTGGAATTTTGATTTTTTATTTGAAGCATTATCAACCTTTTCTTAGGAGTCAATAGTATAATTTAACGTATGACTCTATGAGCTTAAAAGATGTAAGCATATAATCTTACTAAGTTTTAGTCCAGTTTTGGATTATATAAAAATCATAGATATTAGATTTACTTTACTGTGGCGTTCCATAATAGATTAGCCCTTGTTGCTCATGCTTTTGACCGGTGTTTTTATTAACTTTTCCATTTCCCCTAAACTGAGACAGTCATAATTAGTGTTTTCTTAGATATTTTGCGTAGGAAATAATTATGAAAAAACATGATTTGCAAAGTCGAAAATTATTGCTGTATTAAAAGCAGCGGATGCGGGCATGGAGATCAGTGATGTTTGCAGCCAGCCTGAAATTAGTAGCATCACATATTACAACTGAAAATATAAATACGCTGGTCTGGAAGCCTGTGAAATGAAGCCAGAGCATGAGCTAGAAGAGGGAAAAGTAGCATATTGATTAAAGTTTCATCAATATTGAAGAGTAAGGTTTAAACAACCTCCTTTAAATTCAAAAACATATAGCCTGATTGCCATTTTCTCTTCTTTTTGCTACATTTAAATTTCATTAGTCATTTTTATGACTTTAAAGCGATGTAGCTTGCATCCAAAAATAACAAGTATTTTATTTTACACCCAAGGGGTTTACGAACCCCTGAATGGGTAAATTCGTAAGCCTCTATTTTTTGGAGTCTTACGATGTTTAATTTACTAGATATTATAGTAATAGTAGTCGGCTTCTTACTGCTAAAAGTTGCCTACAATCTGCTCTTAGCAGGTGCTTACTATATTAAATATCTTTACTTGAAAAATGATCACACAGTAAACCGTGATCGTAATTCAGTAAAAACCAATCGAGATAGTGTTCAATTTGTAATTGAAAACACGTCTACCCAACACTCAAGAGGTGAAGAACCTTTTGTAGTGCAAAAATCTGTAGCTAATACTATAGAAGAAAGTGTTATCGAGACAACTTCATCTTCTGACTATGTTCCAGAAGTCGGTGAAGAAGGTTTTGTTATGCCAACGACTCCTGAAGAATGGAGCAAATATGACGAACCTACTTATGTGCGGCTTGGTAAGTTTCTCTCTTAGTCTTATGCTTTAATCTACCCTCATAGGGCGTATCTTACTCGCCCTATATGGTGATAAGTGCGCCCTTTTTTTATATCCAAAAAGGTGCGTATTATGACCATTCAAAACTTTTCACTCGCTGAAATAACTAACATCCAAGAAATCCCTTCTAAAATTCAAATTAGAGGCTACTCGGATGATACCAATCCATTTATTCCCAATAAAGATGATAAGTATGTGTTCAGAAAGGATTTAATCCGCTACCTGAGTGCGTTTTTACCTTTTCCAGAAGGGGATGGACTATTTATCACTGGCCCCACCGGGTCAGGAAAAACTTCCCTTATCACTGAATTTGCAGCTAGGCTTAACTGGCCTGTTCAGCAAATTACCGCGCATGGACGTATGGAGCTTTCCGATTTAATTGGATTCCATACCTTAGTGTCTGAAAGTGCAGGTGATACACCTACCATGAAATTCATGTATGGGCCGCTTGCGACCGCCATGAAGTATGGACATATCCTTTTAATCAATGAAATTGACCTTGCCGATCCAGCAGAAATGGCAGGACTCAATGATATTTTAGAAGGCCGTCCTCTAGTAATTTCTCAAAACGCAGGTGAGATTGTTCAACCTCACCACATGTTTAGAATAGTTGTTACTGGTAATTCAGTAGGTTCAGGGGATGCAACAGGATTCTATCAAGGGGTCTTAATGCAAAACCTAGCTTCTATGGATCGTTATAGATTTATGGAAGTAGGCTATACAGATGATGAGACTGAAATGTCTATCTTGGACAAAGTAGCGCCATCATTACCTAAAGCAATTAAAGAAGGCATGGTTCGGATTGCAAATGAAATCAGAAGATTATTCATGGGAAACGAAGATCATGGCTCACAAATTAGTCTTACTATGTCAACACGAACGCTTGTTCGTTGGGCTAAGCTTTCATTGATGTTTAATGGAGCGCCTAACCCAATGGCTGAGGCGTTAAATCAAACCTTATTAATCCGTTCTTCAACAGAGGAAAAAGAAGCTATTACTCGAATTGCTAAAGATGTTTTTGGTGATCTATGGACGTAATGCCATGGAAGAGTACAAAATTTCTTGGGAATTAATAGGCTATGACTCGTATGAGGAAGAGGTAAATGAAACAAGAGTAGCAATACACTCTTTTTTTGATATACCACTAGAACCCTCAAAATTTATCAACTCTAAAAATCCTATTGATTTTGTTCCTCACGGTACAAAACGTATCAATAGCGTTGAGCAACATAACTTCTGGGGTTTCGGAAGGTTTTTCAATGCTGGATGTGCAGACGCATTATTAGGCTTAATCTACTATGAGCATCATGTAGATTGTATTTTTCGTTTGTATAACAGTGCTGGAAGAGCGTTACCTCATCATAGAGATTTATTTGAGATAAAAGACTCTGTGGAGGCTTTAGATATTGATTTTGACGAGTTTATAGATAAGGCTATTAAATTGAATTTGGTAGAAAAACCATTTCAATGGACTGATATTCAGTCTATACATAATATCAACTTTTACTTTTAACCCTTGTGGGAAGCTCACTGCTAACCCAAAGGGGGCCGTGGTTTGCTTCCGTTTGGAGAAAATCATGACAGTAAATAAACACACCATCTTAGGCTTTGTCGGTCAAGACCCTGAAATCCGTCAAAACAGTAAAGGTAATCCTTTCGGACGCTTTAGCGTAGCCACTTCTGAGTCATGGAAAAATCAGACTGGTGAATGGCAAGAGCGTACTGACTGGCATACCATTATTGTTAATGGTTATTTAGCTGATAAAGCTAAAAAAGACCTGAAAAAAGGTTCTCGTGTTTACGTGGAAGGCAAAAGCCGAAAACGTAAATGGGTGAATGACCAAGGAGTAGAGCAGTGGGTTACAGAGGTTCATGCGGATCAATTGATCCCATTAAACGCCACTGGTGACGCTTCTCAACAAGCTAATTCGTCTCAATCGCAGCCGCAGCAGCAACAGCCAATGCAACAGCGACAAAGACAGCAACAGCAATCACAAAAGCAGCAGCCGCAAGTGCCGCAGCAAGATGGTTGGATGAATAACCCTGACTTTTAATTTGTTTTAACCTCAATAGAGGGCCTTGCCCTCTTAGGGGTGTGGCTCTCTTTTTTTTGGAGTAAGCTACATGAACAACGAAAAAATGTTACTAGACGGTTTCTCAGACAGATTCCGTATTAAAAAAGAAGATGTATTGTCTACCTTAATGAATACTGCATTTAGACAACGAAATGATGCAGAAGTCACAAAGGAGCAGATGATTGCACTATTGGTAGTCATTCAGCAATACAACTTAAACCCATTTACTAAAGAGATTTACGCTTATCCCACTATGAACGGGGTTACACCTGTTGTTAGTGTTGATGGTTGGACTCGCATCATGAATGAGCATCCTCATTTTGACGGCGTTGAGTTTTCATATTCAGAAAATATGATCCAGCTACAAGGGATGATCGTTTCTTGCCCTGAATGGGTAGATGTAACCATCCATCGTAAAGACCGTAAAGTTGCAACAACGATCCGTGAATACCTTGATGAAGTATACCGTTTATCAAAGTATGCAAGCCCTTGGCAAACGCATCCTAAGCGTATGCTACGCCACAAAGGACTTATCCAATGCGCGAGAATCGCCTTCTCATTTGGTGGTATTTATGACGAAGATGAGGCTAAACGAATTGTTGATATGGGTAGTGCTGACGTAGTAGATACAAATGCTTCCACGCATCAATCTTCTACACAGCAGCCCGCAGCTAAGTCTCAAAGAAACTCAGCTAATAGAACGTTAAACGAAGATGAAATATCTGATATTCTTGCCAAACTCATAAGCAGATCAAAGCAATACAAAAATTGGCAACCTGCATATCACTATGTAGAGGATAATTTTTGTAATGAGACTCAAGAAAAACTTAACGCTCTCTTGAAAGAGGCTGAGCAAAATAAAAATCAAACTCCAACTTCAAAAGCGGTCGCTCATGATGTTCAACCTGAACAACTACAACAACCTGCTCAATCTAATCAGCCAGAACAGATGATCGTTCCTGATGTACAGATTGAACAAGCTTCTTTTGGAGAGAGTGTCGGATTTTATTAATTAACCCCAGTAGGGAATAGCCCCTACTAGGGGTTATTCCTTTGTTTTTCACAAAGGAGCAAAACCATGAAAATTATTAATCTTACTCAAGAGGGTGACGAGTGGTTAGCATGGCGCAATAAAGGAGTGACGGCAACGGACGCTGTTATTCTTTTAGAGCTTTCACCGTATAAAACCGTGTGGCGCTTATGGGCTGAAAAAACAGGCTATATGAAGCCAGTTGATCTCTCCCTTAATCCTTTAGTAAGAAAAGGCGTTGAGCTTGAGCCAATAGCACGAGAAGCGTTTGAAAAGCATATTAATGATATATGTATGCCGATCTGTGCGGAATCTAGCGTTGACGACATATTTAGAGCGTCTTTAGATGGTATTACGAGTGATGGCTGTCCTGTTGAAATCAAATGCCCAAGTCAAAAAACATGGGATGAAGTTTCTACAGAAGGCGAACAAAGTGCAGCGTACAAAATGTACTATGCACAAGTTCAACATCAACTGTTAGTCACAGGCTCCCAAAAGGGCTACCTCGTGTTTTACTTTGAGGGTGAACTGAAAATATTTACTATTTCTGTTGATAAGCCCTTACTTAGTAAGCTGTTATCCAAAGCAAAAGAGTTTCATCAAGCTGTGATGGATAAAAAAGAACCTGAAAAAGACCCGAAAAAAGACTTGTATATTCCTCAAGAGGACGATGCAAATCAGTGGATTTATTTAGCTGAGAAGTATCGCGCCATTAAAGATAAAGCAAGTGAACTTAAAGCTCAACTCAAAGAGTTAGAGAGTCAAAAAAAGCCACTGCTTGAAGAAATGCATACCTTAATGGGTGACTATCTTCACGCTGATTATTGTGGCCTCATGGTGACACGATATGCTGTATCTGGTCGTATCAACTATGAGAAATACCTAAAGGATCAGAAAATTTATGATCCTGATCTCTTAGAGCAATATAGAGGTAAAAGCTCCTTACGTTGTCGAGTGACAGTATCGGATTCTGTGATGCCTCGTCACTTAGCAGATAGTGAGGCGATTAAGCCTTTGGAGACTATAGAGGAAAAAGCCACTTGGTCTTTCTTCTAGGAAAACATAGTAGGGGAGGCCCCCTACTTTCCTTTATGTTTTTTCACAGAGAATAAAGGAAAGTAAGTTTTTAACTACCAATGGTAGTTTTTAAAGCAGGTAGCTTGCCTGTTAAAACAACAAGTATTTTATTTATTTTTATAACCCTCACAGGGCGTATGTCTTCGTCCTGTATGGGAAAAGATAATGCGCCCTTTTTTTATTTTTAAAGGTGCGTATTATGTCTAAAAAAATTAAGCAATTAGAGTCCTTAGCTGTGGTTCAAGTGGATTTATCTATTTGGAGTGGACAAACTAAACTTAATCCAGAGGATATTAAACTAGGCGTTGGTGGCTCTTTACCACCTGAGCGAGTAGCCCAACTTGGTAGTAAAAAAATCATTGATACTTCCAGACTGAAGGTATTCCACGCCCAACGACAATCTTACCGGCGCATATTGCATCGTGTAGGTATGCCGTTTATGAATGGGTACGCTGTACCTATTAGCAAACTTGACCAAATAGTTCAGTTTCTTGATGCTATTGAAGCTGAATTTAAGGAAGAGAAACAGGTTTTTCTTAATGAGTATGATCAAGCGATTGATCAATGGGCTTTAGAAAATCCAGAAATGGAAGAAGCAATTAGAGCCTGCTCATTAACTAACCAAGAAGTTGAAAAGCGTATCAGTTTCGATTACCAAATATTCAAAATCACACCTCTTGAGGAAGATGATGAAAGAATAAATCGAAAAATAAATGGCCTTGGTGACGATCTTATAGCTGAGATCATCAATGAGGCCAAAGCTTTTTATCTTAATAACTTGTTAGGCAAAGACACTCTAAATATCCGCACTCGATCAACCCTACTGGGTTGGAGTGAGAAGCTAGAGGGCTTAGCCTTTTTAAGTAACCGTATCCAGCCACTTGCTGATTTAATTAAGGCTGCTGTTGAAAGTTATCAACATGCAGAAGGGCGTTATTTAACAACTCCCTACTTATGGCAAGTCATAGGTGCTGTTTTAATTTGCTCCGATGAATCAAAGGTTGATCAGTATCTAGCAGGTACTATCAGTATTGAAACAGAGAGCAAGCAAGCAGAGGATGGTACTCCACCTTCTTTTACGTCTTTAGAAATAGCAGACTTAAAGGATGTAGATAATCCCGAACCCTCGTCAAAACCCTTAGATGTTATAGATGTAGAGGCTACTGAAAAAGTTAGCCCTACACAAACTGACAAGGATCAAAATGATAATGAGCAGAATGAATTCCCAGATATTGATGATTTCTTTTCTGACTTATTACAACCAGAAATAGAAGAACTAGTCTCAGTTGCAGGTGACGATCAAGCTGATCAGACTCCTAGCTGGAAGTTTTTCTAATTCATTTTAATCACCCATTAGGGGGCATACCCCTATTGGGGTAGATGCCTCCTTTTTTGGAGCATCTTATGAAAAAGCATCAAAAAACCATCCACAACGCACTGCCCATTGTGGCGGCTGCGTATGGGGAAAAGTTTGGCGTAAAGGTAAATGTCGGCGGTAATATGGCATATACCAACGGTAAAGAAATCAACATTCCATACGTTTCCGATAGTTTTAAAAACATGGATGTGATTTGGGGCTATTTAGCTCATGAAGCGGCTCATGTGCGGTTTACTGAGTTTATTAATCGCCCTGACAATCTTTATGGGGATTTACTCAATATTCTTGAAGATACCCGTATTGAGCGTGAAATGTGCCGAATATACCCTGGTGCTTTTTCCACTTTAAACGCCGTAGCAGAATATATGGCTGAGCAAGGCCATTATGAAATGCTTGATAAAAACAGTCACCCAGCACAAGTTATTGCTGGATATTGTTTATATTATTTGCAGTATCACTACATGGATCAAGCTGTATTAAAACCATTTTTAGATGCTGCTAAAAAAGCGATTGGATATGTAATTTCGTTAGATGTAGTAGATGAAATAACATCTATTCTTGATAACGTTAAAACAACCTTATCTACTGCTGAAGTCGCTACTTTAGCTAAAGAAATAATCGCTTTACTTAAAAATGAAAGTGACAGCCAAGATCAAAGCGACAGCTCAGATCAAGGTGATAGCCAAGATCAAGGTCAAAACCCAATAAAAGCTGCTCTCAATGCTTCAAAAGATGAACTGCAAGGGGATGTTAGGGATAAGCTCAAAGAAACCTTACAAGGTTTTAATGAGGTTTTATCTTCATCGTCTTACATGCAAATAACAGAAGCTAAGAGTACATACCCTAACCCTAAAAACACTGCTTTACTGGATCATGTAGCAAGTGAATCAACACGTATTCGTCAACAGCTATATGGTTTAGTACAAGCTAAAAATCATACTGCGAAAAGGACTGAACGTAGAGGTAAGCGCATAGATTCTGCACGCATTAGTCGTGTAGTGTCTGGTAATTATCGAGTTTTCACAACACCTAGTGAGCGAGTAAGACCAAATACAGCCGTTCATATTTTAGTTGATATGAGTGGTTCTATGGGAAACCCTGCAACCTCTAGCACCGAACAAAAGACCTGCGCTGAAGTAGCTCAAGAGTCTGCTCTTGCGCTTGCGTTAGCCTTAGAGTCAATTAACGGGCTAAATGTAGCGGTTACTTACTTCAACGGTGGAAGCCACAAAGTTACTTCCGTTGTTAAGCACGGTGAAAAGGTGAGACAAAGAGCAAGTTGCTTTAACTACATACCTCACAGCACAACCCCATTGGCTGAAGGTATATGGTATTCAGCCTATCAACTAACCAAAGTTAAACAAGAACGTAAGATTATTCTTGTGATAACAGATGGTGAACCAAATAGCGCAAGTGAAGCAAAAGAAGCTATTGCTCTTAGTGAAAATAGCGGTATTGATTTTATAGGTATCGGCATCAGCTCACCTCTTGTTTTTAATTACTTTAAAAACAGCATCAATATCGACAAAGTTTCAGAACTAAGATCAACGTTATTTTCTCTCATGGAAAATATGTTAGTCGCAGCTTAATTTAAAAACCCTATGGGGCCATGATCCCCATAATTGGGTGTAATGGCCCCTTTTTTATACAGAGGTCATTATGAACCACCCAAAACCAATAAATAACTCTGAGTTAGAGCAACGTATTTTGCAATCAACAAAATACATACTGCACATAGCTCAAAAAAGTTTAGACCATACTACAAACGAAGTGCTTAGTTATCTTTATGATAAGTCGAACCTAGAAGCTCTTGCCTCTATGTTTCGCTACCATGCAGGTACTATTACGCATTTTGGTGGAATACAAGCTAAAGCCTATTGGTGCTGGATAGATGCGGTATTTTTCTATTTAGAAGCCATTAACAAACAAAACATGATATCAGCACATCGTCAGCAAAACTTGGTTTTTGCTATAGAGGAACTGAGTCAGCTTGAATGTTTTGTAGCGATAGGAGGCGATTATGCTTGTTCCAGCCTGTGATGGCACTGAGACACCTTTTACCGTAAACGGTAGGCGTTGGCTGTATTGCTATGACACAGATTTAAAACAACATGGGTACTTAGATATAGACAACGATATAGTTGTTTGGAATCGGAGTTTTCACCCTGCTTTTTCACCTGAATTTGAATATGTGCCAGAAGTTGAGGCAAATGCTCATAATCAGAAGAAAGTAGAAAGTGAACATCCTATTAATCCTTACCCTGATTTTTACTTTTAACTACTATTAGCTTTATTCATCCTAGCGGGAGTCACCCGTTAGGGCTGGCTCCTTTTTTATTGATGGAGTCAGTCATGAATACACAAAACGAACTTTTATCTTTCGATGATTTAAATTCAAAAACCCAAGCTTTATACGTTAAAGATGAAGCAGGTGAGTATAAACTAGCACCAACAAAAGAAGTCTTACTGGCAGCTCGTGTTCAGGTTAACCGTGTTCTCAACAGGGGTAAAACACTGAATCAGCCATACATGGTTAAGGCTTTTTTAAGCGCGAAGTTAAGTGGATTTGAACATGAGGTGTTTGCGTGTCTATTTCTTGATAATCAGCTACGTTTAATTGAATATCGGGAAATGTTTCATGGCACGATTAGCAGCACTATCGCTTATCCTAGGGAGATCGCTAAAACGGCACTGCGTCTTAATGCAGCAGCTGTTTTTATTTCTCACAATCATCCTAGTGGTACAGATAAGCCTAGTCATGCAGACATACACATCACAAAAGTCATTAAAGATTCACTTGATCTAATAGATGTTAAGTTGTTAGATCACATACTTATTGCAGGTGTAAAAAGCATTTCTTTTTCGGAAGAAGGCTATCTATAAAACCCTATCGGGCCATTTCCCCCGATAGGGGCAAGTGGCCCTTTCTCTTAACAGGAGGGTCACAATCATGAAAGTTAAGCAGCCGCTAAATCGACAGTTAGATTTGTTTACTCAAATAGAATGGCATGACTCGGAATTAGTCGTTTTCATTCAGGAGTTTTTACATGCTAATTTGAAAATACTGAATAGTTCTAGGGCTTCCTCCGTTTCCCGATCTGAAATTATGGACTGGGTATTCAGTGATGATAATAAGGGGCTATCTTTTGTGTTGTGCTGTACTGCTCTTGGATTGGACTACCAAGAGGTGCGGCATCTTCTCAGAAAGAAAATTAAACTAATCTAATAAAAATGCAGCTTTTATACTGTGTTCTACAACGTCGTCTTTTATATAAACGGTGTTTGGAAAACAATTTCTTAACTGCCAGTTGGTAGTTTTTAATTAGGTAGCTGGCCTATAAAAACAATCAGTAACCTACCCAGATAAGCAGCCTATTTTTAGGATTACGCTTATAAACTCAGCCTAAATTGGGCCTAGCGTCTTAACTGACGTTACCCAGTTTATTCATCCCTGTGGGGCATATTGCCCTACAAGGGTGGTGTGCCTCTTTTTTATTTTTGGAGCGCACATCATGAAAATGTACCCTACTCAACAGATGGCTCATGCAATTAAGCCATCTTCTAAAATGCTATCTATATTAAATAGCCTTCAAGATAATGCACTTAAACGCGCTTTATCTAGTCGCTATGATCAATGGATAGAAATACATAACCACACAAAAGAAAACGGCTTACTAGGGCTTATCTTGGCTCATACAGACCGTTCTCAGTGGGCAATCATTACTAAAGAACCTAGTGATAAAAGTAATGCGTATCGCTACGCCTTATTTGACCGAAAAGGTTTTTTTGGTCATGGAGTGTATTCCACTCCTGAAAGTGCAATCAAAGCAGCTTTTAACCTTGGGTACAAACACATTGAAAAATACGTTTGTCTCAATGAAATAGCCTCGCGCTGGATTCATTAAAACCTTGTCTTTTGACGTAATGCTAAGCATAAGCACAGTCATTACGTCTTATTTATTATTAGGAGTATATGATGTCTTATTTTTATAAAATAGAAGAAGTAAAACATATCTTAGGTGATAATTGGCTGGCCGTTTTGTATGGACTTGCACCAGAACTATCTAAAGCTTTAGAGGCTCCTGGAAGGCATGCATCTTGTCCTGTACATGGTACAGCTAAGCGTAAGGGGGATGGGTTTAGGCTATTCAAAGACGCTCACCGTACAGGTGGGGGGATTTGTAATACCTGCGGCCCACGCCCAGATGGGTTTGGCTTGTTAATGTGGCTAAAAGGGTTGTCTTTCCAAGACTGCTTATTAGCGGTTGGCGATTTTGTAAATGCACCTAAACATTTAACAAAAAAAGGGCGTGCTGAACAAGTACAACCAAAACCAACATTCAAGAAAACCTACAAAAAGCAAAGTGTACAGCGTACACAAGTTAATGAGCCTACGCCTGGTCAAACTCAAGAAAAAGCACGTGGCACTTTAGTTGATTTTGGCTCAGCTCCATATAGAAACGACCCATCAAAATCAGAAAGTTACTTTGTTGTCATTCAACATTCTACTGGCTATAAGCAAGTTATTTGGGGCGCAGACTTATCACGCGCCATAGAAGCTGCTAAGGCCAAGAAAGGGAATGAAATCACCTTACTTTCATTAGGTAAAAAGCACGTAACTATTAAGCAAGAAATTGTTTCTGATCAAGGTGTAGTAGGTGAGCAAGAGATTTCTGCTCATAGAAATGAATGGGAAATAGTCAATCATAGCCAAGCATCAAATGATGAATTTGAGAGCTTAATTGTGGTTGAGTCTACTCCTATCGAAGATGATGTATCTGATATTTCTTTTAACTCAGAAGTGACTGTTTTACAGCACAATGAGCAAGAAAAATCAGGCATAGATACAACACCAGATTGGGTGAAAAAGGTTCAAGACCGTATGGCTGAAAGCGAGAAAAGAAGGGCTGCTTACAACTCCCAACTTTCTACTAAGCATCAACAGCTTTGGAATGAGTGTTTTCCGATAACTTCAGAACGCGCTTATCCAGTATGGGCATACCTAAACAGTCGTCAAATCACTGTAAGGAAGAAAATGCTTATAGAAGGTGACTGTTTTCGTTTTCATCCAGCACTACCTTTCTACAACAAAGATCGCAAACTGGAAGGGAATTTCTCTGCCATTATTGCTGCGATTCGTGATGTAGATGGCAACCTTATTACATTGCATCGTATTTATTTGACTGAAGGTACAGAGGAAACAAAACCTTTTGTAGCTAAAGCAAAGAAAATGATGCCTATACCAGAGGGCTTAGATGTAAACGGTGGTGCAATACGCTTAGGTGATCCTACTAAAGAGGGTTATTTAGGTATTGCTGAAGGTGTAGAGACAGCTTTATCTGCGTTTAGGGCTACAGGTATACCTACATGGTCTACTGTAAACGCTACGCTTATGAAGTCTGTTGAAATACCAGAAGGCGTTCATACCGTTTTAATTTGGGCTGACTTAGATAATTCGTTAACTGGTGAGTTAGCAGCTAATTATCTAAAAAACACTCTTGAGGAAAAAGGGTTAAAAGTAGGAGTTTTACTACCTGCTTACCCCATTCCAAATGGAGAAAAAAGCTTAGACTGGAACGATGTTCTCGTTGAGCAAGGTATTTTAGGTTTTCCTTCCGCAAGTCATATCAAGCGTTTTTTTGATAAGGCCAATAGATATAGCAAAGTAGAACGTTCAAACGATCTACAGCGTTTATAAGGAGTGAAACCATGTACTTTGCAACAGATAGGCTTAACTCATTCGAACCATGCATAATCCAAGGCTTTAATCATGAAGCGTTGATTATTCGTGACTTAGATGACAATGAAATCGCTACCATTTTGCCTACTTCCGGTCCATGGACGCATGAAAAGCTAGTTTCTTTAGATTTAACTCTTTTTCAAGAGATTATAGCTGAAGGGGCAAATGCTTTTTTAGGTGTGCAGTGGATTGGCAGTACAGAATGTTAGTTAATTAATTTTAACCCCGAAAGGATTAATTCCCTTTTCGGGGTTAATCCCTCATTTTTTATGCTAAACCATTTCTATAAGCCAACTATTCGTTTAGTCGGCTTTTTAATACCAGTATTTGCAAAAATAAAAAGAAGTGTATCATGTTAATTACTCAATTAAAGGCTGAATCGATTATTTTAAATGAAGTCTTGTTTTAAATAAGGAGTGTAAAAATGATGGAATTAAATACTAAGCCTGTTACTACCAATGACCCAAAAACTATTAATGTTTTATGGTCTACAGGTGGAGTAAAAAGAGGGGTTTTATGTGTTAACTTACCTGAAATTTATAATGAATCCATATTGATTGCAGAAATATGTGCAATTCGCTACTTATTAGTAATAAACCAAGTCTTTGGCGCACGAACGATTGATGGTAAAGGTATACGGATCAACTCCTCAAGTGGTGCTATAAAGAAATTAGCATTAGGACGATCCGCTAAGAAAGAAGCCATACCTTATGCCCGATTCCTGCGCGTTAGATTAACTGAGCTAAGCTATGCTGTGAAAAGAAAAAATGAATATGTACCTACAGGTGATGAGTCAGGCTTAGAGTTTAACGATCTAGTTGTGGATAGTGAGTTATTTCAGATGCCTTATGAACCCACTGATTTCGCTGCTTTAGGCCGTGTAGCTATAAGTAATCACGCTGTAGAACGCTATGAAGAAAGAATTGATTCCGGCAATGACCTTAGCTCTCCGCTTCGCTCTCTCTTAAGACGATTATCACACCCTGAGCTAGAGCGCCAACCCATTCCAGCTGAAGTAATGGCCTATAAGAATAAGCGCTATGGGGTACTAGGGATTTTCCGTCCAAAAACGACAAAGTGCTCTGGAGGCCCCGCCATCTGTGGCCTCCAGAGGGGTATTACTTTTCGCTGACGGGTAAATATCCCTCGATT